>DATHBC010000749.1:0-4326 GCA_035296345.1 Pyrinomonadaceae bacterium
GAAGGAAAAAGCCGCCGGGCTTCGCGCGGGCGCGAAACCGAATCCGTTTATCGACCGGGCGGGTTACCAGAGATTCGTCGCCCGTATGACGAAATCGTTCGAGGATAAGCTGAAAGCCGAAAAGGCAGGCAAAAAATGAAAATATGAATTTTCAGGGCGCGCAAAAGGCTCTGAACGCGGAAAGCGGAACAGTTGATTTTCTGTAATTAGAAATCAACTGTTCCGCTTTTTATTATTTATTTGAAATCCGCTTTAATTTTTCGCCGCCGTCTGACAATCGGCGCACGATTGGACGAGCGCGCGAATTTTCGCGGTGACGGACTGCGAGCCGCCGCCGTAATTTGAAAGCACGACCGCCGTGTAATCGGAATCGGTAAAGATAATCAGCTCGGAGCTGATGCCGGGAAAGCCGCCGCTGTGCCCGGTTGTGGCGGGATTTGCGCCGACGCCGAATCCGTAGCCGTAATTCGGCGAGTTAAGCTCCGGCTTCGGCGAAGTCAGCAGTTTCACGTATTCCCTGCCGACGAGTTTTCCGCTCTGCAAGGCGCGGGCGAATCTCAGCAAATCGCCGACGGTCGAATAACCGCCGCCCGCCGGACCGCCGCGAATCACGTGCATAAAAATATTGTTGCGGAAAACTGCGCCCTGCTCGGTAAAATCTTTCTCGTAACCGACCGCTAAATTCGGATTGACGTTATCGAGGTCGTAAGCGTCCGAGCTGGTCATTCCCGCCTTTTTATAGATATTTTCGCGGATGTAATCGTAATAATTCTGCCCGGAAGCCTTTTCGATGACCTTGCCTAGAACGAGCATTCCCGTGTTGCTGTATTGCCATCTGCTGCCCGGCTCGAACTGCATTTTTTCGTCTTTTGCCAGCGCGAGAAAATCGTCAATCGTGCGAAACCGGGCGCGCGAGCTTTCCATAAACGTGCGGTTAAAATAATTTCCCAGACCCGATGTGTGCGAGAGCAGATGCTTGATTTTTATCTTTTCCGCCGCTTCCTTGTCCGGAAAATCCGGCATAAATTTCGAGAGCGAATCGTCGAACGAAAGCTTTCCGGCTTCGACAAGCTGCGCAATGGCGACCGACGTGAACATTTTATTCATCGAGCCGAGATTGAATTTCGTGCCGGCGTTGTTTAAGGCTTTAAAATCCTTGTTTGCCTCGCCGTAGGCTTTTTCAAACAAAACGTTGTCGCCTTTTGCCACCAGAACCGCGCCGGAGAAAACGTCAGCCGCCGACACTTTTTTGAGAAAATCGTCAAGCTCGGCGATTACTTCCTTGTCGGATAATTTTTTACCCGACGGCTGCGGCGTCTCCGGCGGGCGCATTCCGATTCCTCTGAGATAAAACGGAGATTCCTCATCGACCATAAACATCAGCTCCATTCCGATTCCGGTCAGATTTCCTTTCACGCTCAGGACGACTTCGTTCGGTTTCGTGCGGCGCGCGGTTTGTAAATTGAAGCCGCGCGTCTGGTCGTAAATTCGCGCGAAATTATTCAAACGCTCTTCGATGGGAACTCTTTCGAGCGCCGCTTTGGCAAAGTTTTCGCTGATGAATTTTCGCCACGTCATTCGATTATTCGAATTAATCGCCTCGACAAAGGCGCGCCCGCGCTGTTCGGCGGCATCAGCCGCGGCGGTCGTCGCCGGAGTTTGCGCAAATGCCTGTAAACAAAAACCGGCGGTCAATAAACAAAACAGAAATATCGCCTTTCCGGTCTTCAAATTCGCGTTTTTTGCGAACGTATATAAACAAATTTCGGTGTTCTTCATAATCGTTAGTGATTCCTTTTTGACTGGATTGCGAAAGTAGTCATAAACATTACGAGCCGTTTTTGATTTTAGTTTCAAATTAGTTAACGCATATCGAAACTGGAAACAGCGGCATTTTATTTCCGAAATTTCAGGCACTGATTACCGAGACGGGCATCAGAGAAACAAAACGCAGCCGGGAACTTTTGTGATTAATCAACAAGTGTCTCATAAACAACCTTTTGTGAGACAATATCGAAAAATCGGAAACCGGAAAAGGCGCGCGGCTGGAAATTCCGGTCGGCGGAAATTATTTTCCCTTATCGGGCACGCGGCTACGTATTTATGTAGTGAAAAAAACTTCGGGAAAGGTTATGTTGCTATTGTAAAAAATTAAGACGAATTTTTATATGCAGCAACAGACGACAATCAAATACACGACAATGACCGAAACAGCAGCAGACGAGAAAAAAACAATCAACGTCGTAATCATCGAAGACGAGCGCGACATCCGCGAAGGTTTGGGAATGCTCATCAATTACACGGACGGTTTTAAATGCAGCGGAAAATACGGCTCGGTGGAAGAGGCGCTGGCGGGCATTCGCCGTTTCACGCCGGACATCGTTTTGTCGGACATCGGTCTGCCGGGCATGGACGGCATCGAAGGCGTCAAGCGAATCAAGCAGATGCACCCGCAGATGACGATTCTGATGCTTTCGGTTTATGAAGACAACGACCGGATTTTCGAGGCTTTGTGCGCCGGGGCAAGCGGTTATCTTTTGAAGAAAACGCCGCCCGCGAAAATTATGGAATCGCTGCGCGAAGCCGTTTCGGGCGGCGCGCCGATGTCGCCGGAAGTGGCGCGAAAAGTGATTACGCTTTTCAGGGATTTCAGCCCGCCGGAAAAGGTCGATTACGATTTGTCGCCGCACGAAACGCGCCTTTTGAAGCTGCTCGTCGAAGGTCACAGCTACAAGACCGCCGCCGCGCGCCTGAACGTGACGACCAACACGATTTCCTTTCATCTGAAAAACATCTACGAAAAGCTTCAGGTTCATTCAAAAAGCGAAGCCGTCGCCAAAGCCTTGCAGCACCGGCTCATCAAGTAACCGCAGAAAAGCAAATTTACAAGCCTGAGAGCGTCTAGCCTCGTCGGGCATTAAAAAATCAGCGGGCTGTCGTATGGCATCGAAAGGCAAATCGACATTCAAATTAATAATCTCGGAAATTTCGGCAATCGGCATGACGGTCGTTCCGTTGGGGCTGTGGTTTTTTGAAGATTACCCGGTCGCCGCGGTCGGCGTTCTGTACGTGCTGGAAAGCATAACGGCGGTGATTTTCTCCATTTTATGCGTTCTCTTGCTGGCTCCGCCGGAGCAGAGAGACGAGAAGATATGCAAAACCCGGCGAAAAAAGGAAATAATCAAGAGCATTTTGTGGGTCTTCGCGCCGTGGACGGTTTTTAGTCTGGTTTTCCCGGCGGCGGTTATTTTCTCTCCGAAAATAGGCGGCGGCGGCGTCACGCCGGCGGACATCGCCTTCGGTTTAAAGTTTATTCTGGCTTTTCAACTGCTGGAATTTTTTTCCAATCTTTTTCTGCTGCGCCCGCTTTCACTGAAAGAAGCCGAGTATTTCCTGTCGTACAGTTTAGGCGGAATGGCTGTTATCTTTCTTTCGATTTTCCTCGGCTTTTTCGCCGCCGTTATCGGCATCTCGGTCTTTCTGCCCTTCATCGTTTTAAAAACCTTCATCGACATCGGTCAGCCCGTCCAATATTTTTTAGGACAAACCCCGTCGCAGACCGCGCCCGACCCGCTTTTCGATGTTTTATCGGAAAAACCGCGGCGCAAATTCCTGATTAAAAAAAACACTAAACTTCCTACGTAAATAGGTGGTGATTATCGTTTTTGATTCTTCTATCTTGGCTTCAGCAGTTTTTTTAATTGAAAGGAAGCAAAGATATATGTCAAAAAATTTAATCATCGGCTTTGTTGTTTTAGTTTCTATTTTTTTGTTTAATACGGCTGCCTCGGCGCAGACATCGGCGTTTGTATACCAGGGCAAATTGCAGGACGGCGGCATCGCGGCAAACGGAACATATCAATTCGAGTTCAAATTGTTCGACGCCGCCTCGGGCGGAAATCAAATCGGCAGCACGATTTCAAATCTACCGGCGACCGTCACGAACGGCATCTTTGCCGTCAATCTGGATTTCGGCGCGGCGAACTTTGACGGCACGGCGCGATACCTGGAAATCGGCGTGCGTTTAAACGGGAGCAATCAGCCGTATACGCCGCTCAATCCGCGCCAAGCCGTAACGTCGACGCCCTACGCCGTTCGCTCGCTCAACGCCAATCAGGCGACGACAGCGAACAATTCGTTGAATCTCGGCGGCGTTCCGGCAAACCAATATGTCGTCTCGACCGACCCGCGCATGTCCGACGACCGCGACCCGCTGCCGGACAGCCCTAACTACATTCAAAACACGCAGAATCAGCAAACAAGCTCGAACTTCAACATTTCCGGCGAGGGCAAAGCCGTTAAACTGACGGCGGTCGTCGTCAACGC
>DATHBC010000750.1:0-12979 GCA_035296345.1 Pyrinomonadaceae bacterium
GCCCGGTTTTATCGCTGCCGACGCAAACGGCGCGACGACCACCCTGGGGCGCGGCGGCTCGGATTACACGGCTTCGATTCTGGCGGCGGCGCTGGACGCCGACGTGCTGGAAATCTGGACGGACGTTTCGGGCATGATGACCGCCGACCCGCGAATCGTTCGCAATATTCGCCGGATTTCGCGCGTGACGTATCGCGAGGCGATGGAGCTTTCGCATTTCGGGGCGAAGGTGATTTATCCGCCGACGATTCAGCCCGTAATGACGAAGGCGATTCCGGTTCGGATAAAAAATACTTTCGCGCCCGACGATTTCGGCACATTGATTGAAGCGGAAGCTTCCGGCGAAAAAGACATCATTCGCGGCATTTCGAGCATCGACCGCATCTCGGTTTTAAATCTGGAAGGCAGCGGAATGGTCGGCATTCCGGGTTTCTCGAAACGTCTTTTCGACGCGCTCTCGCGCGCGCAAATCAACGTTATTCTGATTACGCAAAGCTCGTCCGAGCATTCAATCTGCGTCGCCATCGAAGAAAGCTGCGGGCGGCTGGCGAAACAAATCGTCGACCGCGAGTTCGAATACGAGATTGCGGTCGGAAAAATCGAGCCTTTGCGCGTCGAAAACGGTTTTTCGATTCTCGCGCTGGTCGGCGACAATATGAAAAATCATCCGGGCATCAGCGGGAAAATGTTCGCCGCGCTCGGCGCGCAGGGCGTCAACATTCACGCCATCGCGCAAGGCTCGTCCGAGCGCAACATTTCCGCCATTATCAGCTCGAACGACGTGCGCAAAGCCGTCAACACACTGCACGAAGAATTTTTCTCCGACGGCAAAAAACAAATCAATCTTTTCATCGTCGGCACGGGAACGGTCGGCAGCCGCCTGCTCGACCAGCTTAAACAGCAGCAGGAATATTTAGCGGAAAAAATGCGCCTCAACGTGCGCGTCGTCGGCTTGGCAAACAGCCGCCGGATGATTTTTGACGAAGAGGGAATCGACCTGTCGAACGGACATGAAAGATTAAATGCCCTCGATAGTATTCACGAAAACCTAATCGCCGATTTTACGGATTTAATCATCGAAAAAAACTTAAGAAATTCGATTTTTGTCGATGTAACCGCGAGCGCGGAAGTCGTCGAAACGTATCCGAAGCTGCTGGCGAAAAGCGTTTCGATTATCGCCTGCAACAAAATCGCGTGTTCTTCCGAATTTGCGAAATATCAAAATCTGAAAGATTCGGCGCGCGAATTCAACACGGCTTTCCTGTTTGAAACCAACGTCGGCGCGGGACTTCCCGTCATCAACACGCTCAACGATTTGATGCGGAGCGGCGATAAAATCAACCGCATCGAAGCCGTTTTGTCCGGCACTCTGAATTTTGTTTTTAACAATTACGACGGCTCGCGCTCGTTTTCCGCCGTCGTCCGGCAGGCGCAGGCGGAAGGCTACACCGAGCCTGACCCGCGACTGGATTTAAGCGGAACGGACGTGGCGCGAAAAATTCTGATTCTGGCGCGCGAAGCCGGTTTCCGGCTGGAGATGGCGGACATCGAAAACAAAAGCTTTCTGCCCGAATCGTGTTTCGTGGGCGGCGTCGAGGATTTTTACGCGGAAATGGAAAAACACGAAAGCCGTTTCCGCAAGCTTCTGGAAGACGCCCGAAGCCGCGATTTATCTTTGAAATACATCGCTTCATTCGACGGCGGCAAAGCCTCGGTCGGATTGCAAAGCATCGACGAAACGCACAATTTCGCCAATCTTTCCGGCAAGGACAACGCCGTTTTGTTTTACACGAATCGTTACGCGGAACAACCGCTCGTCGTGAAAGGCGCGGGCGCGGGCGCAGACGTGACGGCGGCGGGCGTTTTCGCGGATATTATTCGTGCCGCGAAGATTTAAGAATTGCCACGAAATAACACGAAAAGGACACGAAAGAAGAAAAGAAATTTAGCCGCGAATAACACGAATTATTATTTATTTTCTTATTCGTGCCATTCGTGTTATTCGCGGCTAAATTTTTTCGCGTCTTTTTCGTGTTATTTCGCGGCTAATTTATCAATCAACAAATCAATTTCCTCGATTTTTACGCACAAAGGCGGCAGCAGTCTTAAAATATTTGGGTTGCTCGACGTTCCGGTGATGATTTTGTTTTCCAGTAAATTCTGATGAACCGGCGCGCATTTTTCGCTGAATTCGATGCCCAGCAGACAGCCTTTGCCGTGCAGCGCGACGACTGACGGAATTTCTTTTAATCTTTCGCGCAGGTGATTTTCGACCGCTTTCGTATTTTCCAGCATTCCATCGCTTTCAATCGCTTCGAGCGTCGCCAGAACGGCAGCCATCGCCAGCATTCCGCCGCCGAAAGTCGTGCCCAAATCGTTGGTTTTGATTTTTCCGGCGATTGTTTCGTTGACCAGGCACGCGCCTACGGGCACGCCGCTGCCGAGCGATTTGGCGAGCGAGATGATGTCCGGCTCGACCGAATCGCAAAGCGGGCTGCCGCCGAAAAACCAGTTTCCGGTTCTGCCGACGCCGGTCTGCACTTCGTCGAAAATCAGGACGATGCCGCGCGCGTCGCAGATTTCGCGTAATTCTCTGAAAAAGCGAGGCGCGGCTTCGCGCACGCCAGCCATCGACTGAATCGGTTCGAGCATAATCGCCGCCGTTTCATCGTCGGCGACGGCGCGGACGCTTTCGATGTCGCCGAACTCGGCGGAGACGTGACCGGGAACGTTCGGGCGACCGATTTCGCGGTATTTTCCCAGAAAAGTCGCCGAAATCGAATCCGCCGTTCTGCCGTGAAAGCCGCCCGCAAACGTGATGATTTTTTCTCTTGCCGTAGCCATTCGCGCCATGCGCATCGCGTTTTCGTTAGCTTCCGTGCCGGAATTGCAGAAAAACGCTTTCGTCAAATTTTCCGGCGCGAGCGAAACGAGTTTTGCGGCGGCGCGGGCGCGCGTTTCCGAATAAACCAGGTTCGAGTAAAACAAAACTTTTTCGGCTTGATTTCGTAGGGCTTCGACCACGCGCGGGTGCGCGTGCCCGGTCGCGCAGACGGCGTGCCCGCCGTATAAATCCAGATATTTTTCGCCCTCGCTCGTCCAAATCCACGAGCCGCGCCCGCGCTCGACCGCGACGCTCATCTTCGCGTAGGTCGCAACCTGAAATTGCTCTTCCAAATTTTCGATTTCTTCAAATTTCATAATTTTTGCCACAGAGGGCACAGAGAACACAGAGAAAATTCAAACATGATAACCAGGATAGACAGGATAATTTAAAACTAATAACGCTAAAGTTTTTTTCTATCCCGTTCATCCTGTTAAAATCTGCGTTCAGCCGTGGTTAAATTTTCCTTCTCTGTGTTCTCTGTGCCCTCGGTGGCTAAATCTTCTTCTGCAAAAGCCAGTCGGTCTGCGGGTCTGTGCCGAGCCGAAAGACGTGCTCGCCGCACTTTTCAAAGCCGAATTTGGCGTAAAACCGCTGCGCGCGATAGTTATATTCCCAGACGCCGAGCCACATGAAATCGTGATTGTTTTCGCGCGCGTAATCCAGCGAGCGCTGCATCAGCGCCTTTCCGATGCCCCTGCCGATAAATTCGCTGAGCGAATAAAGACGGCACAGCTCAATCGGATTTTCGCCCGCCGTTCCGGCTTCGCGCGAATTTTTTTTCAGTTTCGCGTAGCCGACCATACAGCCGCCGATTTCGGCGATAAAACAAATTACTTCCGCGTCGCGCAATTCGGCGGCAATCGTTTCGACGGCGAAAGCCTCGTCCATATACATTTTCAAATCGTCGGGCGCGTTTTTCGGATGGTCTGCAAACGCGTCGTAGAAACTTTTCCGCGCCACGCGCGCCAGCGTTTCGGCGTCGGTTGCCGCCGCTAATCGGATGCGAACGCTTTCTGCCGCTTCGGTCATAAAAATTATTTTTCCGTCGTAAACTTGAGCGCGTCGTTGTAGCTTAAAACCGCGTCGGGATTTTTTTGCAGCGCCCTTTGAAACCTGTCGTTAAAATCCGCGTCCGCGTCTTCAAAATTCAGAAGCATTTTCGCCTCGACGAAAAGCGCCCGCGCTTCCGTCTCGGACGCCGGGCGGCGCACGGAAACGGCTTCGTCAATCAGCGCAATCAGCGAAGACATTTTTCTGAGCCAGGCAAAATGCGCGTCGTCCAAAACGAGCTGAAAGTAATGATTGACGCTCGTAATGCGACCGTTTTCAGCTTCGTATTCCGTCTTCGCGCCGTCGAGCAGGGTTTTGTGCAGGCGCAGGAAGGCTTTGCTCAAATCTTTTAATTTCCGTCGCGTTTCATCCAGTAAAATTTCTTTTTCCATACTGAAATAGATTATCAAATTTTGCGTTGGAGAAAACCGTCCGCCGCGTCCATTAGGCGAATCCGGGTCGAGAGCGATAACGCCGCGCGGTTTTTCGTTTGTCGAAACAGTAATTTTTGCTATCATTTTTCTGGAAAAAACATGAATATGACTACCCGAAACCAAGTTCAGGAAAACTCCGGCTGGAGCGAAGTTCGTTTTCGCCAGCTGCTGGAATCAGTTGAAGATTACGCCATTTTCATTACCAATCTGGATGGAGTTATCGAGACGTGGAACAAAGGCGCGGAAATAATATTCGGCTATACGCCGGAAGAAGCCGTCGGTCAGTTCGAAGCGATTATATTTACGCCCGAAGACAGAGCCGGGAATGTTCCCGAAATGGAAATGAAACAGGCGCGTGAAAACGGAAGCGCGGCGGATGAACGCTGGCACGTTCGCCGGGACGGCACACGGTTTTATGCGAGCGGATTTCAAACCGCCCTTTATGAAAACGGCAAATTGACGGGTTATGCAAAAATCGCCAGAGATTTGACCGAACGAATCTCGCTCGAAGAACGGCTTCGCCAGACGAACGCTGATTTAGACGCAAAGGTTCGGGAAAGAACGGCTGAATTACAGAATGAAATTATCGAGCGAAAAAACTCGGAGGAAATCAGGGTCAGACTTTTGCGCAGGATTGTCCGCACTCAGGAAGACGAAAGAAAAAGAATTTCGCGTGATTTACACGACCATCTCGGACAGAAGTTAACTGCTCTTTCCCTGCATCTCGAACTGGTCAAACAACGATGCAGCGACGGCGAATTATGCAAGCTTATTGAAAAGGCGCAGGAACGGGCTAAGGAAGTTGATTCGGAACTGGGGTTTCTAGCCTGGGAACTCAGACCCGCTTCGATTGACGAGCTTGGGCTGGAAATCGCGCTTAAGAACTTCGCTCTAGAGTTTTCTCGTCATTTCAAAATCCCCGTCGAATTTCATTCTCGTAATTTTCGCAATAAACGCCTGCTTCCCGAAACGGAAATCAATCTTTACCGCATCGCTCAAGAGGCGCTTAACAACATCGCCAAACACGCCCGGGCGAGTAACGTAAACGTCCTTTTGGAAAAACCCGACCATCATATTGTTTTGATTGTCGAAGACGACGGAGTCGGATTCGAGCCGGGAGAAAAGGCAAACGGAAATAAAGGACTCGGTCTGGTCGGAATGGGAGAAAGAGCGGCGCTGATTGGCGGGTCGGTGGAAATTGAATCGGAAGAAGGCAAAGGAACAAGCATCTATGCCCGCGTTCCGGCTCAATTTGTAGATGAAGATAACGCTTAAGCCGAATTGTAAATATCCCGAACAGCTTATTGAAGGGAATAAAGGTGTTTTCTCGTTAAGTATGCTACTTGACAGAACAGATAACTTATCATAGATAAGTTATCTCGGATTCATAGTAATCAGGCAGGGCATTAGCTAGGGGAGTAGCCGACTCATGCTTCAGAGCGTGAGACAGGAGAACCTTCCCAACTTCTCGCCCTGCTTTTACATTGTCCGCGCTTTACTGGCATCGAAGTTGCTCTATATGAAATTAAAATTAATTATGTGTCCTGTTTTAGAGCAGGTATTTTAATTCCGGGGATAATTTTATGCCGAAGAAGGTTCTCATCGTTGAAGATTATGCAGATGTGCGCAGGATAATGGAGATTATCGTTCGTCACAAAGGATATGACGTTATCGGAGCATCTGACGGTTACGAGGCGGTCGAAAAGGTCAAGCAGTATCATCCCGACCTTATTCTGATGGATTTGGCTATGCCTATCATGGACGGCATAACAGCCACGCAGGTTATCAGGGGATTGGACGGTTTCCGAAAAATTCCTATCATCGCCCTGACCGCTTACGGCAGCGATTATTATAAAAGGGCAATCAAGGCGGGCTGTAACGAAGTTATTAACAAGCCGTTGGAATTTAAAGGCATCGCGCCGCTTTTAAAGCAATATCTGGCGGAATAAGCTTTGCGCCCGAAAGAGTCAGGTTTTTTGTGCCGCAAATTAAAAAGCCGGGTAAGAGTAAACGCTCCTGCCCGGCTTTTTAATTAATTTCAGAAGTAATCGACCGTATTTCAGGGATAATAAGTAATTGTCCCATTACGGATTCGTGCCGACCAGCATCAAGCCGGTGCGCTCGTCCAGATTGAACATCAGGTTCATATTCTGCACGGCTTGCCCGGCTGCGCCTTTGACGAGATTGTCCAGCGCGGCGAAAACGGCGATTTGCCTGCCGTCGGAATGCGCCGCCAGATCGCAGAAATTCGTCGTTTTGACCCAGTTGATGTCGGGCGAGCCTTCGACGCGGCGGACGAAAAACGAATCCTTGTAATAAAGCTCGAACAGCTTTTTTAAATCTTCGTTCGTCAGATTCACGGTCGTTTCCACGTAGCACGAGGCGAAAATGCCGCGCGCGACCGGCAGGCTGTGCGTCATAAAAACGAAATCGCTTTCAAACGCGCCGATTTGCCGCAAATGCTGCTCGATTTCCGGAACGTGCTGGTGCGCGAAAGGCTTATAGGCGTAAAACGAATTCATGCGCTGCGGGTGATGCGTGTTCGCCGCCGCTTTCGCGCCCGAACCGCTTGAGCCTGTCTTCGCGTCGACGATGATTTTTCCCGTCAGCAAACCGCTTTTGACCATCGGCGCGAGCGCCAGCAAAGTCGCCGTCGCGAAACAGCCCGGGTTGGCGACGTATCTCGCATTTTTTATGGCTTCGCGGTTGGTTTCCGTCAAGCCGTAAACGAATTGTTTCTGTAAATCAATCGCCGTGTGTTCGAGCCGGTAAAATTTCTGAAAAACGTCGGCTTCGCTCAGGCGAAAATCGCCGGAAAGGTCAATCGCTCTCACGTTTTCGGGAAGCTGCGGAATCAGGTTCAGAGCCTGACCGTGCGGCAGGGCGAAAAAAGCGACGTCCGCGTCTTTTAAGACGGACAAATCCGGCGGCGCGGTTTCAAATTTCAGATTGCAGACGCCGTGTAAATTTCGATGAACTTCGCCGACTGTGTTGCCCGCGTGCTCGTTTGCCGTAACCAAAACGATTTCCGCGTGCGGATGAAACAGCAGAATCCGCAAAAGCTCGCTGCCGCCGTAACCGGAGCCGCCGAAGATTGCAATTTTTATTTTCTCGTTCATTTGTTTTTAAACTCGACCAAATCCCAGAGATTGCCGTATAAATCCTGAAAGACGGCGACCGTGCCGTAATCTTCGGTTTTCGGCTCGCGGACGAACGCGACGCCTCTCGCCCGGTAATTTTCATAATCGCGGCGGAAATCGTCCGTTCGTAAAAACAGGAAAACGCGCCCGCCGGTTTGATTTCCGATGCGGCTTCTTTGTTCTTCGCCGACGCCTTTGGCGAGCAGCAGGCAGCATTCTTCCGAGCCTTTGGGCGCGACCAGAACCCAGCGTTTCGTCTCGCTCTGCCGCGTGTCTTCGACGAGCGTGAAATCCAGTTTCTCGGTGTAAAATTTTATCGCTTCGTCGTAATCGTCGACCACTAAAGCGATGTGCGCGATGCTTTGCTGCATAATTTTATTTTTAGATTTTCGCCGGCGCGTTTTCAAGCCGCCGGAGCGTAATCGAAATTTTCGGCGTTTGCCGCGCCGGTTAATCTGAACAATCTCGCGCCGTCGCGCCGCGCGTTTCCGGCGCTCAAGCCGAATTCGTTCTGCACGAAATCTTCGCCCATCTGCGAATCGGTGACCGAACCGGCGACCACGTCAATCTCGATGCCCAGGTTCCGCAAAACCGCGATTCCGCCGATAACGCCGACGTAATCGGAAGCGCAGAAGACGAAAGCGGCGGTCGCCCGTTTGATTTCCGAATCCTGCAAAATCGAATCGACCGAATATCCGCCGACGATGCCGTCGCCCAGTTCGACGACGATTAAATCCGGCTCGAACGAATTCAGATGATTCAGAATCGCTTTCGCCACCGGCGCTAAATCTTCGACGCCGACGGTCGAAGGCAAGCCGCAATCGAGAAAGCTCGCCGTCTCGAAAGCGCCGTGGTCCTGCATATTCAGCGTGTCGCGCAGCGCGGCGACGCCCGACATTTTCGCGCCCGCAACCTTTAATCCGGCGTGTGTCGCCTGCTTGATAATCTCGGTCGCCGCCACCGTTTTACCCGAATTCATACAAGTTCCGGCGACGATGACGACCGGCGCGCATTCTTTCAGAAAATTACACGGCTTCAGGGCGTTATCCGCGATGTTCAAAACGCGCGGACTCTCGCCGAAATCGCAGGCAATTCCCAAAACTTCGACTTCAATCGCATCGGAAAGCGAAGAATGATGACCTTTGCAGACGCCGATTAAGCCGCCCATATTCAAGAGATGCAGCTTGTCGCCCGCTTTAACGCCAGCCGGAACATCGCCGACAAAACCTTTCAGCGCGCGGCGTTTGCCGAGCACGCCGAGCAGCACGTCTCCGCGATTGATTTTCGCCAGCCGCCCGCTCGGCAATTCCAGATTGCCGTATGTGACCGATTCGGTCAAAGCTCGAACCACCACAACATCGCCCGCTTTCGGCGCGTCGGTTCCAAAAACGGCGGCAACCGTTTTCGTTAAATTCAGCGGCGAAGTCGCCGAGCCGATTTTGTCTGCTTCTAAAATCATCATTTCATTCACCTCAAAAACCAACGATAAATTCAAACACTTCAAAAACTAATAGTGAATTCAAACAGGATGGACAGGATAAATTTCAAATGCTTTCGTTGAATTTTCTTTCAAACATCCTGTAAATCCTGTCCATCCTGTTTGAATCGCCCTGAGCTAATCGAATTTTCGCAATCTCAAGCGCAACGCCTGCAACTTGATAAATCCTTCCGCGTCCGCCTGGTTATACGCGCCCGCGTCGTCTTCGAACGTCACGATGCGTTCCCTGTAAAGCGAATACGGCGAGCGCCTGCCCGTGACGGTCACGTTTCCGCGATACAAACGCACGCGCACGTCGCCCGAAACCGTCGCCTGCGTTTCGTTGACCAGATTTTTCATCAATTCGAATTCGGGCGAAAACCAGAAGCCGTAATAAATCGCCTCGGCGATTTTCACGCCTAAACTGTCGCGCAGGCGCGTCACTTCGCGGTCGAGCGTGATTGATTCCAGCGCGCGATGCGCCGCCTGCAAAATCGTCACGCCCGGCGTTTCGTAGATTCCGCGCGATTTCATCCCGACAAAACGATTTTCCACTAAATCGACGCGCCCGATGCCGTGTGCGCCGCCGATAAAATTTAACTTTGCCAGCATATCGACCGCGCCGTATTTTTCGCCGTCGATGGCTGCGGGTTCGCCTTTTTCAAACGTCAAAACGATTTCTTCCGCTTTGTCCGAAGCCTTTTCCGGCGATTTCGTCAGCAGAAAAATATCTTCCGGCGGCGCTGCCCACGGGTCTTCCAGAATGCCGCCCTCATAGGAAATGTGCATCAGATTGCGGTCGGTCGAATACGGTTTTTCCGCGGTCGCCGCGACGTTGATATTGTGCCGCGCGCAATACGAAATCAAATCGGCGCGTCCTTTAAAATCCCACGTGCGCCACGGCGCGACGACCTTGATGTCCGGCTGAAGCGCGTAATAAGTTAATTCAAAACGCACCTGGTCGTTGCCTTTCCCGGTCGCCCCGTGCGCGACGGCGTCCGCGCCTTCTCTGCGCGCAATTTCGATTTGCCGTTTCGCAATCACCGGACGCGCCAGCGAAGTTCCCAAAAGATAAACGCCTTCATACAAAGCGTTCGCTTTGACGGCAGTCCAGACAAAATCCCTGACGAATTCCTCGCGCAAATCCTCGACGTAAAGCTTTGACGCGCCCGTCTTTAGAGCCTTTTCCTCCAAGCCTTCGAGCTCTTCGCCCTGCCCGACATCAGCCGTATAGCAGACGACTTCGCAGCCGTATGTTTCCTTCAGCCACAAAAGCATCGCCGAAGTGTCCAACCCGCCCGAATACGCCAAAACTATTTTGTTGATTTTCTTTTCCATTTTTGATTTTCGACTTTTGATTCCGGCTTTTTGACCTTTGAAAACGAGTCGAATCAAAGGTCGAAGCTCCGAAATCAAAAATCACGTTTCAAACATTTCCCAAATTTTTTTAATAACCGTCTTCTGTTCGCTTTTATCTTTAACGGCAATAAAAATCGTGTCGTCGCCGGCGATTGTGCCGACAATTTCATTTATGGCAGCCTCGTCAACGCGCACCGCCACCGCTGAAGCCAGCCCCGGTTCACACTTCGCCACAATCAGATTGTCGCCCGCCGGCTCCAGCCCGAGCAGCCCGAAAGCAACCGCGCCGCGCGGCTTTTTCGGCAAAGCGTAATGCCCGTGAATTTTGACGATGCCCAAATCCAGCAAATCGCGCGAAACGCTCGACTGCGTCACCGCAAAACCTTTCTTTTCCAAAAGCTCTGCAAGCTCTTCCTGCCGGCTGATCGGCTTCGCCGAAATTAATTTTAAAATTACCGTATGCCGCTGCTCTTTTTGCATAAAAATAAAAAAAATTATGCAGTTAAACTGCATAACTTTTGCATAGACGCATAATTTATCTTAAAAGTTGTCTGAAAGGAGTGTATTTGGAAATTCGCGCATAAGTTGTCAGTGAATGCGCATAAGTTGTCACTGGTTTGCACATAAGCTGTCAATGTGAACTAATGCACAATAGATTTTGGGCGAGATTGATATAGGATTCTTAAGGATTATTTATTGGTCGGAATCGTAATTGAGTGTGTGAACAGCATTGTTTTCCAGATTATCCAATCCTTTGTTGTAAATCATTAGTGTTTCAACTGATTTATGTTTACTCATATTCAGAATTGAAGTCACTGGCGTATTCTGTATAAACGCTTTGGTAATTGCTGTACGACGTAGACCATGTGGCGAAAGCTTACCGAGACCGGCTAATGAACCACGACGCTTGATAATGTGCCAAATGCGTCTGGTTGTTAGCGGTTGACCGTTCCCGAAATTACGCCGCGAAATGTCTGCCTGAAAGAGAAAAGCATCCTCGCCGCCGGTTTTCGTATCGCGTCGGTTGTGACGGTCAGCTTCCAGATAATCATCGATTACTTGTTTAACATCCATTTCACTTGGTCTGTTTGCTGCTTGATTTTATAGCGGCGGACTACCGGGCGAGCGAGCCTGCTAATCGAGAGGGGTAACGGCAGCGGCGGAAGGATTCTAATTCCGAAATCTTTTTCTGCCCTTTAACGATAACCCGCTCGCGCGGCTCGTTTTCTTTTACTCTTTGATGTTTTAAGCAACTGTTTTTTCCTCCACAGGTTTGATGCCCCACGCACTTGAGTCATAGTGCTGGGCGACCTTCTCCCAATCTTCCTCCGAGGTTCTTTCCCAAAGATGATCAATTCGCTCGTCCGGCACTATTGTCGTATCTTTCAAAACTCGCTGGATATTAGGATGTTGATCGAAGTTTGGCGCAATTACAAACATCAAAACAACAAAAGCGGTCAAGCTGGACTCCCAACTCATCTCGTAGTTGCGGGCACGGGCGATTCCGCTGCGAACCATCCCGAGTAATATCTCATCGGGAAGCTGCTCAACGATGAACATACCTTCCGGAAGCTGCTCGAAATCATCTTCATACTTTTCCTGCAAAGTTTTGGCGGAAGGCTGTTCGATAATAAGAACACCGGTCGGAAGCCGCACGATGTCCTCTCCGTGTTCTTCCTGAAGATACTGGACGACCTGCGTCTCAAATGCCGCGTCGGCTTGCGGCTGGAAGGCTTCAAGTTGTGCGGGACGGACTATCAGCATTTTTTAACTCCTCAAACTCGTCATCAAACAACTAAAATTGTTAGCAATTTTATAAGCGTTGCTGCTGGTCATTATCGGTCAGCGGATCATATCTATCATCCTTATATTCCCTTGAGTGATGATGGTGTTCCGATGAAATTCAAAAATTCATCGGCAAATTGACGATATAATGGAAGGAAAGGCGCCTCTACCATTGCGTAGAACAGTTCGCATAAATCAGGAACGATAGTGGGTTCAACACTAGACCTGGATTGCCCTAATAGTCCTTCATCAGATGTTAAAAGCTCATAGTAGGTTTCAAAGAATGCTGCTCGCTCATTGGGTTCCATATCGGCTGCGATGCCAGTGAATCGTGAGCCGGCACTGCTTTGGTTTGGATCGTGCCGGCGTATTTTCCAATCTACTTCTTCGCCATCTAATTGGAGTTGAATGCGAGCGTACGGTTGAAAAATCTCTGGATTCTCTTCATCGTCCTCATTATCGAACACATAAAGAAACGCAAGTAATACAGGATACCCGCCTTCCTGCTTTGCTTGGTTTCTCACCGGAACGGGCATTGAAACAGATGTGTTTTCAAGTAATGCCTGATGTTCCGCAGCAATCACTGTGATACGTTTGATAAAATCTTCGTACTGGCTAATTTTGTGCTTGCTCATTATAAATCTGGCTTTCTAAAATCGTTCAAATATTCTGCCTGCGACGATTGCTCACCGCTGTTCTGCTAAAAATCCACCTCTGTTTACTTCACCTCAACCCACAAAACTCCAGACTGAAGCATTATTGTCGACATGCCGCGTATGTACATAGTCTATCCAAGCCGAATTATAGTTTGCTTTTACTTGGTTGCGAATTTTTTTGTAAATCTTAG
>DATHBC010000751.1:0-2193 GCA_035296345.1 Pyrinomonadaceae bacterium
ATCAATCGGTGCGATTTTTCGTCACGAAAAATAAATTACTTTGAAATTTAGAATCTTGGCTATAATCTTAAAAGGTACTTTACTATCAAATTTACGATTTCGGGAAAATATGCAAATTTCACTCTTGAAGAGAAATTAACCATATGAGCGAACTTGCCATAAACGATTACACTGATCTGCTTGAAGATGTTAAACATCGTGTCCGGCAAGCCCAAATAAAAGCTGCGCTATCAATCAATCGTGAAATTATTTTTCTTTATTGGCAAATTGGATGTGAAATTCTCCAGCGTCAAAAAGTGTAAGGTTGGGGAGCGAAAGTAATTGAACAATTGGCACGTGACTTGAAAACGACTTTTCCCGAGGTGCGGGGCTTTTCCTCGCGTAATCTTAAATATATGCGATTGCTTGCCGAGTCATACCCAGAAGAAGAATTTGTGCAACAACTTGTTGCACAAATTCCTTGGGGACATAACATCCTTATTCTTGATAAAGTTAGAGGTGATGACCGAAAGTGGCACATTAACAAAACAATCGAAAATAGTTGGAGTCGTAATGTATTAGCACTGCAAATTGAAAGTGGTTTAATTCACCGTCAAGGAAAAGCTGTCACTAATTTTTCGCAAACATTGCCAACACCACAAGGTGATATTGCTCGTGAATTGTTAAAAGACCCGTATAACTTCACCTTTCTTACATTTGATGAGGAAACTCTCGAACGTGACCTCGAACGCGGGTTACTCGCCAATCTTAAAAAATTTCTACTGGAACTTGGCACAGGCTTCGCGTTTGTTGGCAGTCAGTATCATCTTGAGGTCAGTGGAGAAGATTTTTACATTGATTTACTATTTTATCATTTGCGACTGCGTTGTTTTGTTGTGATTGATTTAAAGATTACAGAGTTTAAGCCAGAGTATGCAGGTAAAATGAATTTTTACTTATCGGCGGATGATGACCTATTGCGTCATAGCACTGATGAACCCTCAATCGGCGTAATTTTGTGCCGCGACAAAAATCGGGTAATTGCTGAATATACCTTACGCGACAATAATAAACCGATTGGGGTTTCAGAATACCGTGTTACAAAAGCTTTGCCCAACGAATTACAGGGCGTTTTTCCAACGGTTGAGCAACTTCAGGCAAAATTGGCTGCTATCACTGTTGACGAACCTGACTCTTAAAAAAGAAAACCTGAAATCAAAAATTATGAAAGCGACTTTGATAACGGGCGCTTCGGGCGGCATCGGCGAAGCGTTCGCCCGGCGGCTGGCGCGCGAAAAACACAATCTGGTGCTCGCGGCGCGCTCGGAAAAAAAACTCCACGAATTGTGCGACGAGCTGATGCTCAGGCACGAAATCACGGCGCATTACGTCGCCGTCGATTTGACCGAGCCGGAAGCCGACCGGCGACTTTTTGAAGAAACCGAGCGGCACTCGTTCGAGATTGAATGGCTCGTCAACAACGCCGGTTTCGGCTCGATGGGCGATTTCGCGCAATTAGAGCTCGAAAAAGAATTGCAGATGATTAATCTGAACATTTCCGCGCTCGTCGCTTTAACGCATCGTTACCTGCAAAAAATGCGCGCGCGCCGCAGCGGAACGATTATCAACGTTTCTTCGTCGGCGAGCTTTCAGCCCGTGCCGTTTATGGCAACTTACGCGGCGACTAAAGCCTTCGTGACGTCTTTTTCCGAAGCTCTCGCCGAGGAAAATCGCCCGCACGGCATCACCGTCACCGCGCTTTGCCCGGGACCGACGGACACGAATTTTTTCGCCGTCGCCGGCGCGCAGCCGCTTCAGATGAAAGGAATGCAGTCGCCGGAAGAAGTCGTCGAAACCGCTTTAAACGCCGCCCGGCGCGGTCGCGCCAACGTGGTTTCCGGCTGGACGAATTATATCGGCTCGGTGCTCGGAACGTTTGTGCCGAACGCCGTCGTCACGCGCGCCATCGGCGGCGTCCTGCGCCCGCAGGTCGAAAAGAAAAAACAATAGCCGCAGACAACACAGAGAAAGAAATATTTGTCCACAGATAAACACAGATGGACACAGATAAGGCAGGCAAAGCTTACAATTTGAAATTTTAAATCTCAAATTTCAAATCTATTTCCTATCTGTGTCCATCTGTGTTTATCTGTGAACTATTCTCTCTGTTTCCTCTGTGGCAAAATATTTTTTATGACAAGGGAAAGAATTTTT
>DATHBC010000752.1:0-1984 GCA_035296345.1 Pyrinomonadaceae bacterium
GATAAAGAAAAACTCAATCGGAACATCAGATGGCGCGGCGTGGCGCTGGATTATTTCGACAATTTCGGCTGGCGCAAAACCAGAATCAATTTCAACGAGACTTTCACCAAAACCGAGAGAGATTTTTTTCAGGTCGGAACGGCGATGAACGCCAATAATCTGGTGACGCAGACGGTTTATCTTGAACCTCTGGACACGCCGGTTTTGTTTTCGCTCTCGCGTCCCGTGGCTTTTCAGGGCAGCTTTCAGTTATTGACCAAAGACGCCGAAGGCTCGATTTCCGTGACGCGCAGCGGCGGCGAAAGATTTTCTTACAAGGCTTATTCGGACGTGACGCAGCCGAGCGCGGAAGAATTGAGAAGCGACAACGCGGCTTACGCGCAGCAGCACAAACGTTATTTGCAGTTGCCCGCAAAACCTATCGACGCCAGAATCGCCAACTTAGCAGCCGAGATAATCCGGGCGGCAAACGCCGATAATCGTTATGATAAGGCGCGAGCCATAGAATTTTATCTGCAAAACAATTTCGGCTATACGCTGGATTTAAAGGCAAGCGGCGAAGAGCCTCTGGCGGATTTTTTGTTTAACGTCAAAGAAGGTCACTGCGAATATTTCGCGACGGCGCTGGCGGTAATGCTCAGAACGCAGGGCATTGCCGCGCGCGTCGTCAACGGTTTTCAGACCGGCGAATACAACGAAACCGCAGATATTTACGTCGTTCGCCAGCGCGAGGCGCATTCGTGGGTCGAAGTTTATTTTCCGCAGGAGAACGCCTGGATAACGTTTGACCCGACGCCCGCCGACGGGCGTTTCGGCGACGAAAATCAGGCGGGCATTATCGGCAGCTTTAACCAATATCTCGAAGCTCTGGAAACTTTCTGGATTCAATATGTCGTCTCTTACGACAATCAGGAGCAAAAATCGCTGATGCGCTCGGTTCGCAGCAGCATTCAGGACTATCAAATCGAAGCCGCGACGTGGGCGAACCTTTTGCAGATGCGCCTCGCCGAATGGTGGAAAGAGGTGCGCGGCGACAAAGGCTTCGGGCAAAGCGCGTGGGCAATCGGTTACGGCGTTTTGCTTTTGCTGGGATTTGCTTTAGGCATTTTTATAATCGTCTTTCTTTACCGAAAGTTCAGAAAACTGAAAATGTGGGAGAAGCTCCGGGCGTTTCTCCGCCGCGAAAAAGAAGATTCGATAATCGAATTTTACGAGCGAATGCAGAAAATTCTCGCGCGCAAAGGCTTAGAGCGCGCTTCGCATCAAACGCCGCTCGAATTTGCCTTCGCGCTGAATATGCCGGAAGCCGTTAAAATTACCGAAAAATATAATCGCGTCCGCTTCGGCGAAAAAGATTTAAACCGCGAAGAAACACGGGAAATTGAAAACTGGCTGGCAAATCTGGAAAACAAAGCTGCCCGCCCGGAAAGCAAAAAATAGATTTTCCGACCGGGTTGGCTCATTAAATTTTGTGCGGCAACGTTTTATTCAGTAAAAATATTGAAAATAAATTACAGAAGCCGCAAACAACACCGAAGTAAAGAATCATTAAAATAATAAATGAGTCAAGTTTAGTATCGGTTACGCCTGTAAGTTTGTTGAAAGAAATAACGTATAAAATCAGAAGAGCGGAATTTACAAATGATGCCAGAAAGCTCAAAGCCAAGATTTTTTGAAATTTTCGGACGAAATCAAAAGGAATTACGCCTATTATTAATCCATTCCAGAAGCCAAAAGAAATCGCGGTAAGATAGCCGGCAGGAGAAGTTGCATAGAAAGATAAAATTAAGAATTGAATCAAGTATATAAAGACTATATTAATAAAAATTGAGAGTATAATTCTAAGTACGTACTTCAATATATTTGGCATCTAAATTTATAACACAATAGAAATTTTTTAATCGAATATATCATAAAAAATGAAAAAAGTTGGATTTGTCAGTCTCGGCTGTCCGAAGAATCTCGTGGATTCGGAAGTGATGAT
>DATHBC010000753.1:0-1980 GCA_035296345.1 Pyrinomonadaceae bacterium
TAGCGGAGAAGGCGGAATTTGATGAGCGGGACGACAAATCTTTTACTGACATTCGCAGGCGTCGGTCTGCTCCTTCTGGTTTTCTACGATATTTATTCGACCATCCTGCGCGCCACAAAGCATCCGGGTCCGTTCAGCGAATTTTTAAATCGCGGTCTCTGGTGGCTCATGACGCGCGCGACGCGACGGCTCGAACGCCGCCTGCGCCATCGCCTGCTGTCGGCTGTCGGACCGCTTCTGATGCCGCTTTTAATCGCTTTTTTATTGCTTACGCTGATGACGGGTTTCGCGCTCATCTATCTGCCGCGCATCGAGACGGCATTTCAGGTCGGCGAAGCCGCGCACGGAAGCTTTTTTCTACAGGCGTTTTATTTCAGCGGCATCACTTTAACGACGCTCGGTTACGGCGATATTCTGCCCGTTTCCGGCGCAATGCGCTTAGCCGCCCTGTTTGAAGCCGCTCTCGGAATGGCGACGATTTCGATTTCCATTACATATCTGCTGACCGTCTACAGCGCGCTGGAGCGCAAACGCGCCGTCGCGCTCAAATTTTATCATCAGGCGCGGCAGGGCGCGGATATTTCCGGCTTTATCTCCAGCCATTTCGCGCGCGGGCGTTTTCACAGCCTGACCGAATCGCTGCGCGAGGCGACGCGGGATTTGCAGGAATTGCTCGAATCGCATCTGGAACACCCGGTCATACATTATTTTCACCCGGTCGAAGTTTACAAAGGCTTGCCGCGCGCGCTTTTCGTCGTGCTGGAAACGGTCGCGATTCTCAACGCGCATCTCGATGAAAAAGAATACGTCGAAGCGGGCGACCACCCTGACGTTTTAATCGCCGGAGACAGCACGCGCCACGTTCTGTTTGAGCTTATCACGTCGCTCAAGCTCGAAAAACGCGCGACCGAACCGTTCGAAACCGAAGAGGAAACGCTGGCGAGGCGGCGAAAATGCTTTAATCGCGCCGCCAGGCATTTGCGGCGCAGCAAAATCAAGGTGCGCGACGACACCGAACAGGCGTTTCTCGAATACACGACCGACCGCGCAGCCTGGGAAAGCCAGCTTTTTCATTTCGCGGATTTTCTCGGCTACGATTGGGACGAAGTAACCGGCGACCGCAGCTTAAAGGACGCGACGGACGACGAGGTTGTCGAACGACACGAGATGTTAGCCGTCGACAGGCAGAAATGAATTACGAATTACAAATTACGAATTACGAATTACGAATCGGAGCAATTCTCACATTCGTAATTCGTAATTTGTAATTCGTAATTGATTTGTAGTTCGTAATTTAAAAATAGATTTTAGAAACAAAGCTGCCGTTTAAAAATTCCTGCGGGTTGATTTGGCTTTGCAGCACGATGCCGCGATATTTGCCCGACAAAAGCATCATCGCCGATTCGAGCAGCGGCGCGGCGGTCGTCGTCTGAATCGCGCGTAAGGAGTGCCCGTTGATTTCCAGAGGCTCGACGAAAAACGCTTTTTCGAGCAGGCGGCGCACATTTTGTTTATCAAAGCCTTCGACCGAAGCGTGAACCAGCACGAAATCGTCTTCGACCGCCGGAACTTCGCGCAGAAAAACATTCAGAACGTTTTCCGGCAGCTCGTCGTCGTGCGGAAATTTCCTGATGATGCCGTCCACCCAACTGTAATGCCCGACGTGGCGCAGCGTTTTGTAATCGAGCCGGCGAGCCTTATCCGTAAAAAATTCCGGCAAATCCGCCGCGCCGCCCGACGTTAAATCCGCCTCGTAAGTTCTGCCGCCGATGACGATTTGTTCGCGGTCGGTCAACGACGGCGTTTCCGTAATTTTGTAATCGCGGATAATGCGCGCGGGCTTGACGTATTCGGTCGCCACGCCAATCGGCGACCACGTAAAGCCGTAAAAATGCGGCTGGTGCGCGTGCGCCGTCAGCGCGCCGACCTTCATCCCGATTTTCTCGATTTTTTCATTCTCGAACTGCGCGACGAATTTTT
>DATHBC010000754.1:0-3280 GCA_035296345.1 Pyrinomonadaceae bacterium
AGCGCGGAAGCGAATCTGATTCTGGATTTGAAACACCGCGACCGGGTTCTGGATTCGGAATTGAGAATCACGGGCGCAAACCGCATCGAAGGCTTTCGCCGCTCAAGCTCGTGGGCGAAAAATCAAGTCGTTTATTTCGCCGCGGAATTTTCCGAGCCGTTCGCCGATTACGGCATCGCGCCGGACGACAGCGGCGCGCCCGAAAAAATCGACAAGGCGAAAGGCAGAAACATCAAGGCTTTTTTTCGTTTCGCCGCGAAAAAACCGCTGCTCGTCAAGGTCGCCGTTTCGCCGACCGGCATCAGCGGCGCGAGAAGAAATATGATAAGCGAGCTGCCGCACTGGGATTTTGAAAGGGTTCGCGCGGACGCGAAAGCCGCCTGGAATAAAGAGCTTTCGAAAATCGAAGTCGCGGGCGGCAGCGACGCGCAGCTCACGAATTTTTACACCGCGCTCTACCACACGATGATTCATCCGAACGTGTTTCAGGACACGGACAAAAGCTATATCGGACTTGACCGCGAATTTCATTCGGCGCAGGATTTTACCAACTACACGGTTTTCTCGCTCTGGGATACGTTTCGCGCTGCGCACCCGCTTTATACGATTATCGACCGGAAGCGAACCGTCGATTTTATCAACACATTTCTCAAACAATACGAACAGGGCGGGCGGCTTCCGGTCTGGGAGCTTGCCGCCAACGAAACCGACACGATGATCGGCTATCACGCCGTTTCGGTGATTGCCGACGCGATGGCGAAAGGCATCGAAGGCTTCGATTACGAGAAAGCGTTTGAAGCGGCGAAACACAGCGCGGAATTAAATCATTTCGGCTTGGAAGCTTATAAAAAACGCGGCTATATCTCGATGGAAGACGAGCAGGAATCCGTCTCCAAAACTCTGGAATACGCCTACAACGATTTCTGCATCGCAGAGATGGCGCGGATTTTAATAAAAGGGCGCGAAAGCCGGGGTTTCGGGTTTTCGATAAAAGCCTATCAAGACGACATCACTTCAAAAAAAGCCGACTATGAAAAATACATCCGACGCGCGCAGTTTTACAAAAATCTTTTCGACCGCGAAACAGGCTTTATGCGCCCGAAGCAGAACGGCAACTGGATTGCGCCTTTCGCGCCGAACGAAGTCACGTTTCATTTCACCGAAGGCAACGCGTGGCAGTATTCGTTTTTCGTCCCGCACGACATCTCCGGCTTAATCGAGCTGCACGGCGGCAAAGCGAATTTTACGCGAAAGCTGGACGAGCTTTTTACGACCGAAAGCAAATTAGCCGGGCGCGAGCAGCCCGATATTACGGGCTTAATCGGGCAATACGCGCACGGCAACGAGCCTTCGCATCACATCGCTTATTTGTATAATTACGCGGGCGAGCCGTGGAAAACGCAAATGTATGTGCGCAAAATTCTCGACGAATTTTATAAGCCCGCGCCCGACGGGCTTATCGGTAACGAAGATTGCGGGCAGATGTCCGCGTGGTATGTTTTGAGCAGTCTGGGCTTTTATCAGGTCAACCCGTCGCAGCCGGTTTACGCCGTGGGAACGCCGCTTTTTAAAGAAGCGAAAATCAATCTCGAAAACGGCAAGACTTTTACGATTAAAGCCGCAAACGTTTCAGACAAAAACATCTATGTAAAATCCGTTAAACTCCACGGCAAACCGCATAAAAAATCGTTTTTCGAGCACGCGGATTTAACGGGCGGCGGGACGCTGGAATTTACGATGACCGGCGCGCCGGATAAAAGCTGGTTTACCGCAACGCCCGTTTCGAGGATTGCCGAAAAATTTCCACCCGTGCCGACCGTCGAGGCGCAGCGCAGCTTTGAAAAAGACGCGCAAGTGAAAATCTCCGCGCCCGATGCGGCTGCGAAAATCTTTTACACGATTGACGGAAGCAGCCCGGACGCGAAATCGCGACGATATACAAAGCCTTTCACGATTGCCGAAACTTCTCTGGTAAAAGCCGTTTCGATAAACTCGAAAGGCGAAAAAAGTTTAATCGTCGAATCAAAATTGAATAAAATGCCGCACGATTGGGAGGTTAAATTGTTTTCTACATACAACCGGCAATACACGGGCGGCGGCGCGCAAGGGTTGATTGACGGCATTCGCGGCACGACGAATTTCGCTTCCGGCGAATGGCAGGGTTATCAGGCGCAGGATTTCGTCGCCGTGATTGATTTGAAAAAGGAGACGGAAATTAAAAAGCTCGGCGGCGGATTTCTTCAGGTCGCGCGAAGCTGGATTTGGATGCCGACGCGCGTCGAGTTTGAAATCTCAAGCGATAACGTGAATTTCACCAGGGTCGCCGAAATTAAAACCGACGTCTCGCCCGAAGACATGGAGCACAAAATCCGCGATTACAAAACCGAAATCGCGCCCGTCAAGGCGCGCTACGTCCGCGTCAAAGCCTACAATCTCGGCAAAATTCCGGCGTGGCATCCGGGCGCGGGTTTCGACGCGTTTATTTTCGTGGACGAGATTTTTATCGAATAATCTCGGAAATTCCGCAAGCTCCTGAGATTTTCGCCGCTGACGCTTTATGTTAAACTTCTCAAAAATTCCCTTCCGAAAGGTTTCAGTTATGAAAAAGAATTTATTGCTGTTTTTTGTTTTATTCGTTTTCCCGTTTTTCGTTTTCGCGCAAGCACCGCGTGAAAATCGGCAGCCTCAGGCGCAGCTTGTCGGCTCAACTCTCGATGCAAAACTGGCGGAAATCGACGCTTACGCGCAAAAAGTGCAGGCGGACTGGAACGTTCCCGGCTTTGCGATTGCGATTGTCAAAGACGATAAGCTCGTTTTCGCCAAAGGTTACGGCGTCCGCCAGCTCGGCAAGCCGGACAAGGTCGACGAAAACACACAGTTTGCCATCGCGTCGAACTCGAAAGCTTTTACGACCGCCTCTCTGGCGATTCTGGTCGACGAGGGAAAGCTGAAATGGGACGACAAGGTTTCGCAATACCTGCCCGAATTTCAGATGTCCGACCCGTACGTGACGCGCGAGCTGACCGTGCGCGATTTGGTCACGCACCGCAGCGGGCTGGACACTTTCAGCGGCGATTTGCTCTGGTATGAAACGACTTATTCGGCGGACGAAATCCTGCGCCGCGTGCGTTTCTTAAAACCCGTCTCCAGCTTTCGCAGCCGCTACGGCTACCAGAATCTGATGTTTACGGCGGCGGGCAGAATCGTCGAAAAAATTTCCGGTAAATCGTGGTCGGATTTTGTCCGCGAAAGAATCCTGACGCCGCTCGGGATGACGCGG
>DATHBC010000755.1:0-2630 GCA_035296345.1 Pyrinomonadaceae bacterium
GTCCGCGACGCCGTTAATTATTATCAAACTTCGGCGCAAGCCTGGGAGCGGCAGACGATGATTCGCTCGCGCTCGTCGGCGGGCGACGCGGAAGTTTTCAGAGCCTTTTTTGCAGGCATCGAGCCTTACGTTTTTTCAAAAGACGAATCGGTCGAAAACGCTCTGGGAAACGTGCGCCTGTCGAAAGAAAAAATCAATCTCGAAAAAATTTCCGACCGCGGCGCATTCAACGTCAAGCTCGGCAAAGGCGGCATCCGCGAAATCGAATTTATCGCGCAGGCTTTGCAGATTGCCTGCGGCGGGCGCGACGCGTGGCTGCGCGCGCCGCACACGCTGATTAGCCTGGCGCGGCTTGCCGACCGGAAGTTATTGTCCGAGACGGATTTAACCGAGCTCAGCGAGGCTTACGATTTCCTGCGCCGTCTCGAACACCGGCTCCAGATGGAACACGGGCTGCAAACGCATCTCGTGCCCGAAGACGCCGAAAAACGCCGCTTAATCGCCCGCCGAATGAACTGCCCTTCGCCGGAAGATTTCGAATCGGAAATCGAGAAACACACGAAAAACGTCCACCGCATTTTCTCGCGCGTGTTCGCGGAGACGGGCGAAACGGTTAATTCTGTCGAAGCAGCACCGGCGATTGCCCGGAACGCCGGCGAAAACGCTTTTCTTCGTCAGGAAAATTCGGGTTTGATATTCGGCGAAAACGCTCGCGCCGCCCGCTTGACCGGGCAGTCGCCGGAGCTGCCTTTACAAATCGTTTCCGCGCTGGAAAAAGCCGATACGCCTTTCGATTTAACCGAAGAAAAAACCGCGGCTCTAAAAAAATTCTGCCGGATTTCGCCGTCTTTCACCGAAATGATTGCGGCGAATCCGAAGCTCATCGAATCTCTGCCGCCGGAAGCCGAAGATTTCGAAGCGGTCGATTATGCCGAAAATTTAAACGCGGCGGTTTCGCGGCAGCCGAATTTTCACGACGAGCTGGCGGCTTTGCGCGTCGAATGGCGAAAGAATTTCCTGCGCATCGCGGCTTTCGACGCTTTTGAAAAGATAGATTTAGCGCGCGCCAAACAACTGCAAACCGAGCTTGCCGAAGCCGCCTTGAACGTCGCTTTCGAAATCACGGCGCGCGAAATCCGCCGTCGTTTCAATTTTTCCGGCGCGCTGAATCTCGCCGTTCTCGCGCTGGGAAAGCTCGGCGGGCGCGGGATGGATTACGGCTCGGATTTGGATTTAATCCTGATTTACGAAGACGAAAGGCTGCCGGAACAAAATCCCGGCAAAAATTCCGGGCAGAATCCGACGGTTTCCCCGGCTCCTCAACTTCCCGACTCGCCGGCTCTGTTTTACGCCCGCGCGGCGGAAATTTTCGCGACGACTCTGTCGAGCTTTATGCGTGAGGGTCATCTTTATCGCGTCGATTTGCGCCTGCGTCCCGACGGCAAAAACGGGGCGACCGTGCTGGGAAAAACCGCTTTTTTTAATTATCTGGAAACGCGCGCGGCGATATGGGAATGGCTGGCGTACGTCAAGCTGCGCGCCGTCGGGGGCGATTTGGATTTAGCTTCCGAAATCGAAAAAAAGGCGCGCCGGATTATTCACGAAAACGCTTTGAAGGCTGCGCCGCGCGATTTGAAAACGGAAACCGCGCACGTGCGTGAAAGGCTGGAAAGAGAAAAGGGACGCGGCTCGCGAGACTTTAATATTAAATTCGGCGCGGGCGGAATGCTCGACGTTTATTTTGCGATGCGTTTTCTGCAATTGCGCGACAACGTGCCGGACGACGCCGAAAATCGCTCGACGCGCGCGATGCTCCGGACTCTCTGCGAAAACGGCTCGCTCGCCGAAACTGATTTTCGGGTTTTCGACGCGGGCTACGATTTTTTAAGCTGTCTCGACCACAACCTGCGTCTGACGGTCGGGCGCACGAATCGCCTGCCCGCGGCGAATCCGCCGGCGATGCGGACAATCGTCGAAAGAATGTCGCTCGCCTCGCTCAATGATTTGATGGAAAAACTGACCTTTCACCGTCTCGAAATCCGCACGGCTTTCGAAAACGTTCTCAAGTGAAATGTGACAATCGAAAAAGTGTCACAACCATTCGAAAGCAGCGGCGTTTTCCGCATAAACTCGCAATCGGAAAATCATAAAAAATCGTAAAAATTATGAAAGAAACAGCATTTTTTTTAATCGTCGTATTTTTATCCAATTTTTCGGCGCTGAACGTCGGAGCGCAGAGCAAGACCGCCGCCGGTGTCCCGTCTTTTGACGAAATCGAGCTGCTGGTGCAGAACGGAAACAACGTCGACGAAAAGCGCGTCCGCGTACGCTTCGAAGAAGATTCGCTGACCATCACATCCAAAAACGGCGCTATCGGCAAGACTTTTCGTTACGCCGACATCCGCAGCGCCGAATATTCGTATTCAAAAAATCCGCGCTGGAAAACCGGGCTCGGGCTCGGCGCGGCTGGAATTATTTTTCCGCCGCTTCTGCTGGTCGCGCTGCCGATGGGATTTTCCAAGCACAGGCGGCACTGGCTGACCGTTCGCACGGGCGAAGATTACGCGGTTTTAAAACTCAGCAAAAGCAGCCGGAAATTGTTTATTCCGGCTTTTGAAACCAAGTCCGGC
>DATHBC010000756.1:0-3914 GCA_035296345.1 Pyrinomonadaceae bacterium
CGAAAAAAGCCCAATAAGTTCAAGGTTTAAGGTTCAAAGTTCAAGGTTCAAGGCTCAAGGTTTAAAGTCAGGTTGTTTTCCCAACTTTAAACCTTAAACCTTGAACCTTGAACTTATCTTTGACTGCGCGGAACTTTTGCATCGGTCAGAATGACGAAATCGCCTGAATCCGCGTGTTTTGACTGGTCGAAATTCGTGAAATTTTCTTCGTAACGCATCGTCACGACGAGAAATCTCGTTTTCGGCGCGTATTTTAAAAGATTCTCGGGCGTGCCCAGACGGTTTTCGGTGTGAAAAGCGCCGTTCAGATGCACGACCAGCGGATTTTTCGCGCGCTTTAAATATTCCGCAATGGAAAAAGCCATCGTCGCGTCCCACAGCGCCTGCGCATTGAGCATCGGATTGTGTTTGGCGGGCGTCGCGGAATCGGAATTTTGCCGCATCAGAGCGTTGAATTTTCCGGCGTAAGCTTCGGACGCTTCGCTGTAAGGCAAAGGCGCGAGCCAGCGCCTTGCTTCCGGCGAAAGCCGGTTTAAAGATTCGCGTCCGCTGCGCGAAACCATATTGACGTAACGGCGCGGCGCGTTTGCCGCGATGACTTCGAGCCGGTTGGTTTTGGCAAATTCGACGAGCGGTTTGTAATCGGTTTTGTAATTGCCCCAGGGACGCGAGCTTAAAAGAAAATGATTTTCCGAAATCAAATCTTTCAGGTATTCGTCCAGAACCGTCTGCACGTCGCGCTCGAACATTTCCAGCGACAAAGAGACGGCGCGTTCCCTGCCGTATTTTTCAAATGCGCGGCGGAAAATTTCGTTCTGCACGTAATGCGCCGTCGCGTCGTCGTGATTTTCGCCCAGAAAAACGACGTCGACGTCTTTCAGCGAGTCGATAATCTTTTCCAGACTCGAAGCATTTCCCTGCCGGTCGTAAACGCGATAATTCGCCTCACCGATATTTGTCTGTTGTCCGAAAATAGAAATTGTCATCAAAAGCGCCGAAATCGAAAACGTTATTAAATTTTTCATAAAATTAATCCGCAAAGGACGAATCAAGTCACAGATAAACATATTTCCGCCGTCGTTTCAACCGTTTGCGATTATGTCTCGAATTATTACAAAATCCTTGTCCGTAAATATTACGAAAATAAATTTTAATTTTCGCCGGACTTGCTCTAAAGCCAGCGAACACGCAATTTATTCAAAATATTTATTAATTGGCACGTTGCTTGCTCCACAAACTTTCAAGTATACAGTCTGATAAATTCAGCGCAGCATACTCGAAAAAATCAATCGAACAAAGGGAGTTTCTAAAATGAACAATCAAGGATCAGGATCAGGTACGGGCTCGGGCACGTTCGGCGAAGAAGCGTCGGCAGTCGGCGACCGCGTCAGCGGCAACGTCAAAGACGCTTACGGCGCGGTGACGGGCAATGAATCGGTCGAACGCGAAGGCGAAGCGCAAGCCAATTACGGCGCGCAGCGCCAGGCTAATAATCGTATTATGACGGGAATGTTTCGCGACCGCGAGAGCGCCGAGCGCGCGTACAATTCGGTAACCAGTCGCGGTTATTCGCATGACGACGTTAATCTGATGATGTCAGACGAAACGCGCGGCAAGTATTTTTCGGATGCCGATGCCAATGACGACGGTCTCGGCTCGAAAGCTCTGGAAGGCGCGGGCGCAGGCTCGGCAATCGGCGGAACGCTGGGCGCAATCATCGGCGGCATTGCCGCCATCGGAACAAACGTTCTGCTTCCGGGTTTGGGATTAGTTATCGCCGGACCGATTGCCGCCGCATTGGCTGGCGCGGGCGCGGGCGGTTTGACCGGCGGATTAGTCGGCGCGCTGGTCGGTTCGGGAATTCCCGAAGACCGCGCTAAAGAATACGAAGAAGGCGTTAAAAACGGCGGCATCGTGATGGGCGTTAACCCGCGCAACGACGAAGATGCCCAATACTTTGAGAATGAATGGCGCAACTATCGCGGTGAAAGCATTTATCGCTAGTCTGCTAAATTACATTCTCCTGTCAGGAAAGACCTCGCTCATTATAAGCGAGGTCTTTTCGTATTCTAAAAATAATAAAGGGACGCTATGAAAAAGCGTCCCTTTATTATTTAGATAAATGCGCCTGCGCCGCGCGCTTTCCGCCTTTACGGCAGAATCGGGTGACCGCCGCCCCGGCTGTGGTCGAGCGTCGCGTTGTAACGCCGGCGGTCGTTATGATAAAGCACCAGGTGTTCTCCTTCGTTGCGCACGGCTTCGGAAACTCGCGGATAATCCCGGTCATGCTCGGCGATGACGAACGCCAGCGGATTATAGCCAATCACCATTCCCGCCGCGTAAATAAAACCGCCCTGGTCATAAACGCTGCCCGCGTATTGTCCGGTCGGCACGGCGATGTCGGGCGAATATTGACGGTCGCGGTTAAACTGGCGGTCGGCGCGGGCGATAAAAATCACGTAATCCGAATGATTCAGGCGTCTCCTGTAACCGTTTCTGTCGGCGGCGTCGAACAGGTCGTCCAAGCCCTGGTCAATCGCTTCCAGCATTCTCGCGTTCGGCGCGCGGACGGCGTAAATTCTCGCGCCCTGCGGCGTTTCGGTCGAAACCGTAAACGTATCTCGCGTTATGCGCTCGGCTGCATTGATAACGGCTTGGTCGCCGCGATATTGACCTTTGACGCCTTCCGCGCCGAGCAGAAAACTAAAAACTAAAATTAATACGGGCGGTATCGCTTTTTTAAAACTTCGCATAATCTCACTCTCCGCAGCCTGATTCAGCAAACCGTGTGCCAGCGGTATTTGTCGTATTTTATTGTGATTTATTGAAAGAGGCGCACTTTTTGGAGAGTAAAGCCGACGATATGCGTCGTTAATTTTCTTCTTCTTCGCCGCTGCCGCAGAGAATCTGCGCGGCGAGCAGCGGAATCATAATTTCGTGGTGTCCGGTGACGGAAAAGCCGCGCCCCGCGCCGCCGGCGGTCGGTCGCCGGACAACGTTCGTGTTCGGGCGATAGCCTTGAATAAAATCGAAATTCGCGGTCGTGAAATCGTGGAGCGGATAGCCTAAATTCCGCACGACCGTCACGGCTTTCAGAAAAATTTCCGGCAGAGCGACCATCGAGCCGAGATTCAGATAAACGCCGCCGCCGTTTATTTCCCTGACGATTGAACAGAAAAGCCTGAAATCGACGTGCGAGGTTTCGCCCAGCGCCGCGCCGTCCGAAGAAGCGTGAAAATGTCCGATGTCCGCCCCGATTGCCAGGTGCGCGGTGAAAGGAATCTTGTTTCGGTAAGCCTCGCAAAGCAGCGAGACTGCGGCGTGCGGCGGATTCAGCGCCAGAATTTCCCTGCCCATCGCTTCGCCCAAGCCGATTTCGTCGGATGCGCCGTTTTTCGCCGCGCGGTTTAAAATCTCGCCCGTCTCGCGCGCCGCGCCGAAATCTCCTTTGCCTAAACTCGCGTCGACGTCTTCGCTGGTAAAACCGACCATCGCGATTTCGGCATCGTGAACCAGAACCGAGCCGTTCGAGGCGATTGCCGAAACGTAGCCTCGCCGCATTAAATCAATCAAAACGGGCGCGAGTCCGGTTTTGACGACGTGACCGCCGATGCCCCAGACGACCGGTTTATTCAAACGGCGAGCGCGCCGGATTTGCCGCGCGATTTCGCGCAAGTTCCGAACGGCGAGAATATCGGGCAGCTTTTCGAGAAAAGCTTTCAGCGAGTCGTCGGCGCTGACCGGCTCGGCGAAATTCTCAATCGTGACCTTACTCGGTCGCGAGGCAAGCTCGTAGGTCTTGATTTTCTCGAAATCTATCGGCGCGAAATTTTCGTAAACGGACATAGCAGATTCTGCCGATTATAACACGCTTTAGAGCAGCGCGGCGAAATTCAGGAAGCTGTTATTCGCTG
>DATHBC010000757.1:0-9215 GCA_035296345.1 Pyrinomonadaceae bacterium
AACTGCGACGCCGACGACCGGCAGCACGCTGACCGCGACGCCGACCAGCAATACGACGCCAACCAACGCCCGCACGACGGACGCCAACGGCACGAAGCAGGCAACGACGGCAAACGGCGCGACGACGACAAAAACGAAAACCACGACCAAAACACCGGCTAAGCCCGCGCCGAAAAAGAAAGGCACTCGCTAAGCCGATAAATAACCTTCAAAGCGTGAACAGTCTTTGAAAAACTTCTAAAACCGCAGAGTCAGACGCTAAATTACGGCGTCTGACTTTCTTTTTTGCCGCGTTTTCCTATAATAACGTCTATGTCGCAAAATCTGGCTCGGCTCGAACAACTGCTCGGTTACAAATTTCAAAATCTCGAATTGCTGCAGCGCGCTCTGACGCATCGCTCCTGGGCTTACGAAAATGCGCCGATGACCGCTACGGCTGCCGACGCCAACGGCGAATCGGTTCGCAGCCTGCAAAACGAATCGCTCGAACTGGTCGGCGACGCAGTTCTCGGGCTGGCGGTCGTCGAGCAGCTTTACAATAAACACTCGACGGCGAGCGAGGGCGATTTGACGCTCATGAAGCATCGCCTCGTCAGCACCGGAACACTCGCCTCGGCGGCGCAGCGGATTAATCTGGGCGATTTTTTGCGCGTCGGCAAAGGCGAGGAAAAAACCGGCGGCAGGCGCAAGCAGGCATTGCTCGCCGACACGCTGGAAGCCGTGCTCGGCGCGGTTTTTTTCGACAGCGGTTACATCGCGGCGCGCGGCTGCGTGCAGCGGGTTTTAGCCGAAGAGATTCGCAGCGCGACGCCGACCTCTTCGATTGATTACAAAACCCTTTTGCAGGAGACGCTTCAGGCTGACAAGCGCGAAGCGCCGTCCTACTCGGTCGTCAAAACTTCGGGACCGCCGCACAATCGCGTCTTTCACGTCGAAGCGGCGTGGGACGGCGGCGCGGTGCGCGCCAAAGGAACTTCGATAAAGCAAGCCGAAATGCTGGCGGCAAATCTGGCGCTCAAACAATTAAAGAAAGAAAAAAAGGCTGAAAATCAAACCTGAGAGTTTTTATTGCGTATAATTTAACCGGGCATTGACGATTTTTAAAATGAGTAAAACAGAAAAGGAAGTTACAGCAGCAGCAGCAGAAGAAACCGCGCCGAAACCCGCCGGACCGCCGAAAAGCGTTTTCCGCGAGTATTTCGAATCGTTTGTCGTGACGCTGATTATGGCGCTTTTCGGAATGACGTTCGTCATCCAGGCGGTGACGGTTCCGACCGGCTCGATGCAGAATACGATTCTGGTCGGCGATTACCTGCTGGTCAACAAATTCATCTTTGCGCCGGGCGGCAAACCCGTCCCGCTTCTGCCGCAGCGCGAAATTCAGCGCGGCGACATTATCGTCTTCAAATTTCCCGGCTACGAAGACACGCGCGGAATGCGCGCCGGCGACATCGCGCAGGCGGGAACGCCCTACACGACGAATTTCGTCAAGCGCGTTATCGGAATGCCGGGCGACACGGTCGAGTTTCGCAATAATCAGGTTTTCATAAACGGCGCGCTGCTGCCCGAACACCGAGTTACCGCCGATTCGCCGGCGCGGTCCGACGGCATGGACAACGACCAGGCTCCGCTGGCTGTTAAAAGCGAGGAGTCGCGCGAAGAAGACGAGCGCTACGACGTCTATTATTCGGAAGACACAATGCAGGCGGCGGAAAAAGGCAGGCTGCCCGCGCCGCAAAACGCCAGATACGGCGTTCCTAACAAGCAAACAAAAGTCCCGGACGACAGCTATTTCGTGCTCGGCGACAGCCGCGACCACAGCCTCGACAGCCGTTTCTGGGGCTTTGTTCACCGCGATTTAATCATCGGACGCGCGATGTTCGTCTACTGGTCGTGCGACCGCACCAACAGCGACGGCGCTTTCGACTGTATTACCAATCCGCGCCTCGACCGTATCGGAAAGTTTATTAAATAGAGCAAATCTTTGAATTACGAATTACGAATGACGAATTACGAATTGGAAACAATCAATCATTCGTAATTCGTAATTCGTCATTCGTAATTTTCTATGAATATCAAATTTAACGAAGAAGTCGCCGCCGCGTTAAAACGTAATCAGCCCGTGGTCGCGCTCGAATCGACGGTTATCGCACACGGGCTTCCCTTTCCGCAAAATCTCGAAACGGCGCAAAGGCTTGAGCAAATCGTTCGCGAAAACGGCGCGACGCCCGCCACCATCGCCGTTTTCGACGGAGAATTCCGCGTCGGATTAGACGAAAATCAAATCAAACAGCTCGCCGACGGTCAAAACATCCGCAAAATCTCGCGCCGCGATTTGCCGATTGCCGTCGCCCGCCGGCTAAACTGCGCGACGACCGTCGCGACGACCGCTTTTATCGCTCATCGCGCCGGAATCAGAGTTTTCGCGACGGGCGGCATCGGCGGCGTACACCGCGGATTTGCGGCGGACGTTTCGGCTGATTTGCCGGAACTGGCGCGGACGCCGATTACAATTGTCTGCTCGGGGGCGAAAATCGTTCTGGATTTGCCCGCGACGCGCGAATGGCTCGAAACCAACGGCATTCCCGTTCTCGGCTGGCGATGCAGCGAGCTTCCCGCTTTTTATTCGACGAAAAGCGGGCTTCTCGTCGATGATAGAATCGAAACGGCGCACGAAGCCGCGCGCGTCGCCCGTTCGCGCGACGAATTAAACCTGCCTAACGCGATTGTCGTCGCCGCGCCGGTTCCGCCGGAATTTGAAGTCGATTCTGCGGAACTTGAAAATATTTTGAGCGACGCTCTTAAGCTCGCCGACGAAAAAGCGATTCGCGGCAAGGAAATCACGCCTTTTCTGCTCGCGCAAATGTCCGAAAAAAGCGCCGGAAAAACGCTTTCGGCAAACATCGCCTTACTGGAAAACAACGCCCGAATCGCCGCCGAAATCGCCGCCGCCGCGCTCTGAAATTTTATTTATTTTCCGCCGAAACGAGAAAATTTTTATAAAAAGCTTAAGAAATCCGAAAAAAAACTATTGCCAACCACGCCCTCGATTTGCTAATCTAACCGACACAATTAAAAGTCGCCGAAGTTATCTAAAAAATAACACGGGGGAACCAACTATCGGGGCGTATCTGTTTTAACCGAACAGAAGAAGACTTCTTCGCTTCCAGCCCGTCAGCTAACCTCGTAGGCGTTACGAAGGAGGACACGACCCGTTTTGCGAAAGGTATGTTGCGTGTGCTTCATACCTTTTTCTGTATCTGAAAGCCGCCGAAACGGTTCGTCGCTTCCGCAAGTTAGAAAAAAACGGAGGTTTAATTGGTATGAATCGCAGATTTTTTTGGCAAATTCCCGAATACATCAAATTTCGCATTGTTTTTGAAGACGAGGAGACGATTTTAGGCGCGACCGACGATAACGAATATCGTTTGTTCAGAAAAGACACAAACCAGATAGTTTTCAGCATCTGCAAGGCAATAGACCTTTGTTTTGCATCGATGGCGGCGACTGCCGATGAATCTGAATCTTTCGGCAGCAGTAAAAGCAATAATAACGGAAAGAAAAGAGCCGCCAGTAAATTGCCGGCAGCTTTAGTCGCTTAAAGGCAGAAATACAAAGGCTTTTAAACGCCGGACGATATGCACGCCGGGAAGCGGAACAGCATAGAGCAGCAGCGAATTGCTCATTTCCGTGCCTACGAAGCGCAACGAATCAAATCGTTCATCGTTTAAAAGCCTTTGTATTTCGCCGCTCTATAAATAAGGAGGACGGCGATGAGAAAAATTATTCTGATTCCGGTTTTGCTCGTTTTTTGCGCTTTCACTGTTAACGCTCAGGCGATGGCGGCGGCAGCGGCGGCTGACGAAGAAGATTTTCAGTCGTGGAACGACTTGCAGCTCACCGCGGCGTTGAGCGAGCAGTTCGATTATTTCTCGCAGGTCACGATGCGTTTCGGCAAAAACGTGTCGCGGCTCCATGACGGGCGCTTTGCCGTCGGATTCATCTGGAAGCCGCATAAATCCTTGTCGTTTTCGCCTTTTTATTGGCACATTCGCGGACGCAACGCCGCCGGGCGTTACCGCACCGAACACCGCCTGAACTTACGCGCCATTTACCGCTTTCCGTTCAAAAAATTCGGTCTTCAGCATCGCAGCACGTTTGAATATCGCCTGCGCCGACCGGTGAATTCGTGGCGCTATCGACCGTCGCTGACGTTTGAAAAAGACGTCCCGAAAAAATTCATTCCCGCCGCTAAATTTTTTGTCACGGAAGAGGTCTTTTACGATTCGTTGTTAAAGAAATTTTCGCGTAATCGTTTTACCGTCGGAATTACCAAAACCCTGACGAAAAAACTTTCGCTCGACGTTTATTATATGCGGCAAAACGACGGTTTTTCGCGCCCCGGCGATTTGAATGTTATCGGAACAGGCTGGAAAGTGCGCCTGTAAAAAATCGGATTCGGATTGGGAGATTTGAGAGATGAAACATTTCAGGAAAAAATTTGTTTCGCGGTTAATGCTTTTCGCGGTTTTGTTTGCGCTTCTTTTGTCGGCGTCGGGATGTTTGCCGAGCGCGCCGCAAACCAGACAGGGCAGCCGGGAGATTACCGTCTACGGTTTTTCGATTATGAAAGAAGCGCTGGAAAAGGAAATTTACCCGGCGTTTGCCGCCAAATGGAAGCGCGAGCACGGCGAGGACGTCAGCTTCGTCTCGTCTTTCGCCGGTTCCGAAACGGTCACGAATCAAATTCTGCAAGGCGCGCGCGCCCATCTCGCCATTCTTTCCATCGAGCGCGATGTGGAAAGACTCGCGAGCGGCGGCGCGGTCACGCAAAACTGGAAAGCGTCGCCGCACAACAGCATCGTCAACAAAACGCCTTTCATCATTCTCGTCCGCCGGGGCAACCCGCTCGGCATCCGCGATTTTCCCGATTTGGCAAAACCGGGCGTGAAAATCATTCATCCCGACCCGGTCAGCTCCGGCGGCGCGCAGTGGTCTATTCTTTCGATTTACGGCTCGGAGCTGAAGAAAACCGAGCGCGACACGGGCAGTATGAACACCGGGCAGGCTTTGCAGACTTTGCAGGCAATCTGGAAAAACGTCATTTCCACGCCCGAATCGGCGCGCGCCGCCCGGACGCAGTTTGAAACCGGCTACGGCGACGTTTTGATTACATACGAGCTGGAAGGCTTGTTGATGAAACAGGCGGGCGCGCCGGTCGATATAGTCGTGCCGCAATCGACGATTTTCAGCGAGCATCCGGCGGTCGTTATCGACCGCAACGTGACCGCCCAGGACCGCGCCGTCGTGCAGGGCTTTCTGGCTTATTTATGGAGCGACGAAGCGCAGCAGGCGTTTGTAAAATATCATTTTCGCTCTGTGACCGACGAATCTTATAACGCCGCCAATACCGAGTTTGCGAAAATCGAATTGCCGTTTACGGTCGAATTATTCGGCGGCTGGACGCGCGCTTATCCCGAAATAATCGAAAGCATCTTTCGCGATAAAGCGCAGAAGAAGTGAGCGGTAAGCGGTAAGCGGTAAGCGGTAAGCAGTTTGAGATTTGAAAACTCAACGTTGAAGAGCAAAATCCGACTGCTTACCGCTCACTGCTCACTGCTCACTGCTCACTACCAAAACTATGAGCGCGAATATCTCCAACGTTCGGCATGTCAGCGGTTTCGACATCGTCAAACCGCTCAGCATCACCGCGATGATTGCGATTATGCTGCCGCTGATTCTTTTGCCGCTGGCTTCGATTTTTATTTTCGGGACGAGTAAAGGCTTGGTCAGTTTCTGGCACGCGCTGACCGCGCCGGAAGCGATTTTCGCGCTCCAGCTTTCGATTGTGACCAGCTTCTGGGCGACGGTTTTCAACGTTATTTTCGGCTTATTCGCCGCCTACGTTCTGACGAAATACAACTTCTGGGGACGCAACGCGATAATCGTCATTATTTCGCTGCCGACGGCGATTCCGACCGCCGTCGCCGGATTCGCGCTGCTGCTGCTCTGGGGTCCTTACGGCACGCTCGGTCGATTGCTCGAACCGCAGGGCTTCCAGATAATGTTTACGGCGACGGCGATAATTCTGGCAAATATTTTCGTGACGTTTCCGCTCGCGTTCGGCGTTATCAAGCCGGTTTACGAGACGATGAGCCAGTCGCTCGAAGAAGCTTCGGCAACAATGGGCGCGACGCGCTGGCAAACTTTCCGGCATGTGACGCTGCCTTCTCTGCGCGGCGCGATTGTTACCGGCGCGCTGCTTACTTTTGCCCGTGCTGTCGGCGAATTCGGCTCGACGATTCTGGTGTCGGGCAATCTGGCAAGTCGCACGCAAACCGCGCCGCTGTATATTTTCGCCAAATTCAACGAAGGTCAGGTCGAAGCCGCCAACGCGATTGCCGTCGTGCTGGCGATTTTTTCTTTTCTGATTTTCAGCATTTTATTCTTCGCGCGCGACTGGCTCGAAGCGGAGTAAACGGATTCAAGATTCAGGATTTAGGATTGCCGGTTTTTAATCCTGAATCCTGAATCCTGAATCCTGAATCCTGAATTTAAATGGTTGAATCAAACGAAAACAAACAAATCGCCGTCAGCGTCCGGAGCGTGAGCAAAAGCTTCGGCGCAACGACCGTTCTCGAAGACATCAATTTCGATGTTGATGAAGGCGAGACGGTCGTTTTGCTCGGCGCTTCCGGCAGCGGCAAAACAACGATTCTGCGCGTTATTGCCGGGCTGGAAAGACCCGATTCCGGGCGCGTCATACTGCACGGCAAAGACGTTACGGAGCTGCCGGCGCGCGAACGCGGCGTCGGCGTTATCTTTCAATCCTACGCGCTTTTTCCGAAAATGAGCGTCGAGCAGAACATCGGCTACGGTTTGCGCCTGCGCCGCCGTCCGAAAAGCGAAATCAGTGAAACCGTCAGCGGGTTAATCGAGCTGACCGGGCTTGAAGAACACCGGCGCAAATATCCTTCGCAGCTTTCCGGCGGGCAGCAGCAGCGCGTCGCCATTGCCCGCGCGCTCGCCTACAAGCCGGAAGTTTTATTGTTTGACGAGCCTTTCGGCGCGCTCGACGCGCAGATTCGCACCCGTCTAAGACGCGAGATTCGCGCGCTTTTGAAAAAAATCAACGTGCCTTCGATTTTCATCACTCACGACCAGGAAGAAGCATTGGAACTCGGCGACCGCATCGCCGTTTTAAACATGGGTCGGCTCGAACAAATCGGCACGCCCTACGAGGTTTATAACATGCCCGCGACCGAATACGTTGCCACGTTTGTCGGCGCGGCGAATCTGCTGCTCGGCGTCATTCGCGGTCGGAATTTCGCAGCTGAAAACGTGAGCCTCGAAATCGAAGACCAGTTGGCGAATTTTCGCGACGGGCAATCCGTCAAGCTCATCTTTCGTCCCGAAGACGTTTTCTTGCGAAAACCGGAAAATCTGACGCAGCATTACCAGAAATTAGCCGGCGGCGCGGTCGAAGAAATCAATTTCGTCGGCGCGTTTGAAAGAGTCGTCGTCAGGCTCGACTTATCGACGCAGCAGCCGATTATTATCACCAGACCGAAAACCGAAACGACCGCTTTTGCGCTTCATGTCGGGCAGAAAGTAACCGTCGGCTTGGTCAGATTCCGCATCCTGCCGAATTTCACGCTCGCCTCGGAACGCTCCAGCCGCACAGTTGACGCTGGATGAATTACGAATTACGAATGAAGGAAGCTTTTCTTTAATTCGTAATTCGTAATTCGTAATTAAAATTTTACAGCTTCCGCTCTAATTTCTCTTTCAGCGAAGCGAGACGCTTCTGCGCTTCGGCGGCTTCCGGCGATTTGGGAAATTTCGTTAAGATTTCTTTCCATGCCGCGCCGTCGTAATGCAGAATTTTCGTGTCCGCATTGAAAACAAAGCCGATGCCCAGACGGCGATAGCGGTCGAGGCTCGTGTAATTTAAATAAAAACTGTGAACCGGCGCGCCGGTCGCCGCCATTTCGCGTCGATTCAGGCGGCGCGTCGCTTCGCGCGAAATCACGCCGGCGTTTTCCTCAATCAAATCGCCGAACAGCAGAAGCATCGCCGGACGCAGAGGTGATTTCGGAAAGTTTTCGAGAAAAATCGTCGCCCGCTCGATTTGGTCAAAACCTTCGGACGATTGCACCAGACGCGCCAGCCGTTCGTCGTCGCCGCGCCGGAATTTTCCGACGACCGCTTCGGACTGCATCCAGCCGAAGCCTTCCGCCGACAGATTAACGCGGTAAAACGTCACCCCGTCGGCTTCACGCGCGCCTGAAATCAAAACTGCCCGCCCGCGCCGCATTCGCTGCACCGGCATCGCATAAAGACTCGGCTGAGCACGCAAAACGGCGAGCCGCTCATCGACGACAATCATGGTATTGGCGACGGCTTCGCGCGGGTTTTGATTTTCCGCGACGGCGGATTTTTTAGCGGGAGTTGCGGGGCGGCGTTTTTTCTGCGCCTGAGTTTGAACGGCGAAAACGAAAGAAAACAGCAAAAGGACAAGAAACGTGGGTTTCATATGGGCTTCTCCCTTTGAAAAACGCAAAACTCGTTAACGCCTGAGCTTCAACTTTGCATTTTTGATTTTGTCCTGCACGCCGGCGTGATGAAAATGACAGATGGCAATCGCCAGCGCGTCGGCGGCATCGTGCGGCTCGGGCGCTTTCTGCAAACGCAAAAGCACGCGAACCATTTCCTGAACCTGGTGTTTTTCGGCGTTTCCGTAGCCGACCACCGTTTGTTTGACAAGACGCGGGCTGTATTCGGCAATCTCCAGATTGTTTTGCTCGCCTGCCAGAAGAACCGTGCCGCGAACCTGTCCGAGCTTTAAAGCGACGTTGACGTTGACCGCGTAAAACGCTTCCTCGACCGAAATCACGTCGGGCTGAAATTTTTGAATAACTTCAAAAACGCCCGTGTAAGCTTTCAAAAGCCGCTTGGAAAACTTCTCGCGCGGGCTGGATTTAACCGTGCCGAAATCGACCAGATTGTATTTCAATCCGCTGCCTTCGACCACGCCCCAGCCGAGCGTCTCGCTTCCCGGGTCGATGCCTAAAACTTTCATTTCGCAATACGTAACACGCGATACGTAACACGCGATATAAAGTTAATCGGAAAGTTTTGATTTTCCCGATTAAAACAGAAAGCCGTCGCCTGATTTATTAACATTATCATTAAACTCCAAATATTTTTTTTCG
>DATHBC010000758.1:0-1517 GCA_035296345.1 Pyrinomonadaceae bacterium
GCTTTAGCCTCTTAGCCGACAAATCCCGGGCGGGTCTGATGTTCTTTCACTTCCCAGACAATCGAAATTTTTTCGACCGCCACATACGCTACTCTTTCGTCTTCGTCTCTCAAATAAAGAATTCCGTCTTTGACCGCCATCACGTCGCCGCGCACAATCGCGCTCGCCCCGCACGAAATATCGATTCTCTTGCCCATCAACTGCGTCAAAAATTCTTCCATCTTCTTTTATTATTCCTCTTATAAAAATTATTATAAACGGCTCGTCAGCATCGCCGTCCTGCCAGCCATCACCCAGCGGCTCGTCTGCCGCTGCGGCGAATCGCCGTCAGCCGCCGCCTGCCCGGAAACCGCTTTCCGCTTACCCGAAGAATAAGCGAGCGCGGCGGCAACCAGAGCCAAATCTTTTTCAATCTGGGTCGCTTCCGGCTTTTCGCGTCTCGCCTGCCAGCGCGAGATAAAACCCGTATCGAGATTTCCCTCGATAAATTCCTTATCCTCGACGATTTCGCGAAAAAACGGCAAAGTCGTCTTGATTCCGCCGACCTCGTATTCCGCCAGCGCGCGGCGCAGGCGGTCAATCGCTTCTTCGCGATTTTTGCCGTAGGCGGCGAATTTGGAAATCATCGGGTCGTAATAAATCGAAACCTCCGCGCCTTCGTAAACGCCGCCGTCGTCACGGACGCCGTTTCCGTGCGGGACGCGCAGGCGCGTAATTTTCCCCGGCGAAGGCAGAAAATTATTTTCCGGGTCTTCGGCGTAAACGCGGCATTCGATGGCGTGACCGTTCCACGCGACGTCTTCCTGCCGAAACGAAAGCGGCTCGCCCCACGCGACGCGAATCTGCTCGCGCACAAGGTCGATTCCGGTGACGAGCTCCGTGACCGGATGCTCGACTTGCAGGCGCGTGTTCATTTCCAGAAAATAAAATTCGCGCGTCTCGTCCGAAACCAGAAATTCGACTGTTCCCGCCCCGACGTAATCCACCGCCCGCGCGACTTTCACGGCGCATTCGCCCATTCTTTGGCGCAGGTTCGCGTCGTTAATCGGCGAAGGACATTCTTCCACGACTTTCTGGTGGCGGCGCTGAATCGAGCATTCGCGCTCGCCCAGGTGAACGTGATTGCCGTGCGTGTCGGAAAAAACCTGAATCTCGATGTGGCGCGGTCGCACGACTGCCTTTTCGACGTAAACGCTCGCGTCGCCGAAAGCCGCCATCGCCTCGCTCTGCGCGGTTTCCAGCGCCGATTTCAAATCCGTTTCGCTTTCGACAAACCGCATGCCTTTTCCGCCGCCGCCAGCCGAAGCCTTGAGCATCACGGGAAAGCCGAATTTCTGCGCGGCTTCCAGAGCCTCGTCCGCCGACTGCAAAGGCTCGACCGTGCCGGGAACAACCGGCACACCCGCTTCAATCGCGATTTTTCGCGCCGAGATTTTCCCGCCCATCGCTTCCATCGCCTCGGGCGAAGGTCCGATAAATTTTATGCCTTCGGCGTTTACCTGCCGGACAAATTCGGC
>DATHBC010000759.1:0-4147 GCA_035296345.1 Pyrinomonadaceae bacterium
TCATTGGCGTCCGAAGCCCAAAGTTTTCTAACCTCGCTGACCGGACTAATCGCCGAGGTCAACGTCGCCGCCGGCTGCTCGCGCGCGTCGTTCTTTTCGCGCGCGGCTTTGAAGGCTTGCGCGCGAGCGCCCGGTTGCCCGGTTTCTTTTAATTGCCGGTAAGCCGCTTCGCCCCGCGGTGTCGGGAGCGGCGGCGGAGTAAGATTCATCTGTGCCTGAGTCGAGGGCGCTGCAAAGATAAGCAGTGAAACGGCAAAAAACGCGTATTTAATTTGGTTTTTCATAAATGGGAATCTGCTAAATCTAGTCAAAGGATTTTAGTAGTTTCTATCATGCCGACTTTAACATAAAATAGCTGTCGAAGGAGAATTTATATGTGCAGTAAAGACCGTTTTGATACTTGGCAATACAAAGTATTCCGTATGGTGGTATTTATTTTCTTTCTTGCTACTGTTTTTAAGCTGATAAGCTCGGTTTAACGCTCTATTTAATCGTCGCAAAAAGGGTCGTTTTTGAGACAATAATAAAACACTATTTGAAGTTTGGCACTCAACAGGCACTCAAAAGGAAAAGGCAAGCGTTTAGACTTACCTTTTTATATTGCTAAATAGTTGATTCTATTTAAGATATTTGGAGCCGGTGAACGGACTTGAACCGCCGACCTGATGATTACAAATCAACTGCTCTACCAACTGAGCTACACCGGCTTACTTTTTTTATCTACCGCTTAAGTGCGGCGAATCTTTCTCAGCCGCAAACGAAAATACTACAAAAACAGAATATTTTTCGCAAGCATTGGCGGAGGTTTTATCAATTTGTTTAACTCTTAAAATATTTGTTGACGATTGTTTTGCAAAACGGTTACGATAGAATGTGCCCGCTTGATTGGGGTCGGTCAGACAGTCAGACATCTTTTCCAAAAGACCTCTTTGCTTATTTACTTGCTTGCTCGTCTTGTTATCAAATTATAAAACTCGGACAGATAAAAGGAGAAATTCCAGTGAAAGCTTTGCAGATTAGCGCGAAAAGTCTTGCGATAATGTTTTTGGCGGTGCTTGTTTCAGGCATCAATGCCGCCGGTCAGGAGCCGTTTCGTCGGGCAGAACCGAGAGCGACGCCGACACCGAAATTGGTCGTCAATCGAATACAGAGGGAAATGCCCGTGGCGGCGCGAAATAATCTCTATTGCGCCGGGTATATCCAGAATGCGCCGGTGAACACGGATTTTGAATTGGTCGGCGCAAGCGACGAAAGAGAACAGAGCATTTATGCCGAAAACGATTACGTTTACCTCAGCCGCGGCGCCGCAGGCGGCGTCAAGGTCGGCGATATGTTTGCCGTGACGCGCCCGCGCGGAAAATTCAGAACAAAGTTTTCCAGAAAGGGAAATCTGGGAATTTACGTGCAGGAACTCGGCGCGGTCAAGGTCGTCAAAGTCAATCGGGACGTTTCGGTCGCCCGCGTCGTCACTTCGTGCGACAACTTTTTGCTGGGCGATCTTCTTCAGCCGATTCAGAACCGCGTCAGCCCGGTGTTTCAGCAGCGTCCGACGTTTGACCTTTTCGCCGAGCCGAGCGGAAAGGCGCAGGGCAGAATCGTTCTGGCGCGCGACGGGCGGGAAGCCGTGTCTGCCGAGCAGATTGTTTACATCGATTTGGGTGCGGAAGACAATGTGAGCGTGGGCGATTATCTGACCATCTATCGACCGCTGGGCGAGGGCGGAGTTTTAAATTCCGACCAGCACGTAGCCTTGAGCGCGCGCGAGGAAGGTTTTCAAAGCGAGACTTTTCGCGGCGGAAAATTCTCGAATCAGGCGGCGCGCAAATCCGGCAGCGAAGCCGAGGGGCGTGTCGTCTCGCGACGCGACGCGAAAAGCCGTCGCCCGGGCGGCTTGCGAAAAGTCGTCGGCGAGATGGTTATTTTAAATGTCAGAGAGCGCACCGCCACCGCTCTGATTACGCGCAACGCGCAGGAAATTCACACCGGCGACATGGTCGAGCTTCAATAATCAATTACGAATTACGAATTACGAATGATTGAATCAATTCAGATGCCTGAGTTAATTCAATCCAATTCGTAATTCGTAATTTGTAATTCGTAATTCTCAGAAGTTATGAGCACTATCAGATGTCCGCAATGCAATCTGACTAATTTTGCCACGGCGGTTGCCTGCAAACGCTGCGGTTATTTTTTTCAGCCTCCGGCGGAAGGCGCAACGGCTCCCATCGCCGCGCCTCCACAGACTTCTTTCGGCAGCGGCGGCGAGCATCAGCAACAGGCTTTCAATGAATTTCAGCCCGCCGTTGCTGCTTCTTCTTCGAGTTATACGCCGCAGCCGCAATTTGGCGCTCAGCCCGGACAAAATTATTACCAGCCGCAATATCAAGTTTACCAGTCCGGCAAACAGAAAAGCGGTCTGGCGATAGCTTCGCTGGTGCTCGGGCTTATCGGCTGTTTTTTTGCTTCGCCGGTTGGATTGATTCTGGGCATCATCGCGGTGGTCAAAGCCAACCGTCGCCCGCATGAATACGGCGGGAAAGGTCTGGCGATTGCGGGCATCGTTCTGAACGGATTGGGAATTTTGTTTTTGCCGGTAATTGTCGCCATCGCCGTGCCGAATCTGATGGCGGCGCGGCGCGCGGCGAATGAAGCCGGCGCGATTGCGACCATGCGCGCGATTTCCGACGCCGAACATAAATATATGGCTTCGATGTCGGGCATCTGCGGCGACATCCAGACGCTGATTGCCGGAAAATTAATAAACGACCTCAGCCTGGCGAAAAACGAGAAAAACGGCTATCGCTTTATGGTCGCCAATCTGCCCGGCAAGGGCTGCGAGATTCACGCCACGCCGCTGACGACCTCGCACGGCACGCGCTCGTTTTTTTATTCGACCGAAGACCGCGTAATGCGCGCGGCTGACAAAAAGGGCTTGCCCGCCGACAAAAAAGATTTGCCGCTCGACAGTCGTTTTTCCGGCTCGCGCGAAGATTCTTCGCCGTGGGGACAGCCGCCGGGCGAATCGAGCGCGATTTCCGCGCTGCGGACGCTGCACGGCGCGGAAGCTACCTATGCAGCCACAAACGGAATGGGCAGTTGCGGCACTTTGCAGGATTTGGCAAACTCGCAGCTTATCAAAAACGATTTAGCCGACGGCGAGGCGAACGGCTATCGTTTCGCGGTCAAAAAAATTTCTCAATTCGGCTGCGAGCTGACCGCGACGCCGATTTCCGGAACCTCTGCGCGCTCTTTCTACATCGGCAACGACGGCGTGGTTCGCGGCAAAGCGAAAAACGGCGTGCCCGCCGATAAAAACGACCCGCCGATTTATTAGAAAACGGCGACTTTTAATCGTTATAACGGCGGAGTTCACCGAAGCGCGAAACCGGCGACACGCAAGATGAAAGAAACCATGCGACGCGATAACAAAGTAGCTGTTTCGCGCTTCGGCGCAATGACTTGTTAGGCTGCCGTTTTGGTTAAATCACTCACCTTTTCAAAATGGTTTCGCAACTTTTCAATTACTTCCGGCTTTGAAGACCAAACCTCAAACCAGGAACTATCAAAAGCTACTATTACCAGCCAGGATTTCTTTGCAGCATCTTCTCTGCGAACTTCAAAACGCCCATCAATTGTTTGGTGGATACTTGATGCAAATTGAAAAAATTCTTCACCGGAAAAATCTCGCCGTTCTTCTCGGATTGAAACAGCTTTTCCATTTCTAGAAGCAGTACACCAAATATCTCGACCGCGCCAACGAGCCTTGCGGGCTGGCTCACCGATGACAGCAAGAACATCGCGCAGGTCAAAATTCAGGCTGTTTCCGCCAGAGGCGGTTTTCCTTGAATCCTGAATTTTGATGCCGTACATCTTAGTTCACACAAAGCCGCCTAACAAAGAATTTTTATTTGCCGCCGGTAGTGATTTCGGCGGCTTCCTGTTTGACGAAGACGGTTTCGGCGAGAATTTTTCTTTTTCTGTTTTCGACGAAAAAATATTTAAAATAATCGAGCATCGACCAGCAAGCCGTAATGACGGCAATCCACAGCGCGCCGCGCCCGACCAGATAGCCGAAAACGCGCCAGTCGTTCGACGAAAGCGAAAAGCTGAAAAGATGCGAGAAAGCCGTCTGCACTTCGGCGACCTC
>DATHBC010000760.1:0-2301 GCA_035296345.1 Pyrinomonadaceae bacterium
GGCGCAAAATAATACCCCGGCGGTGACCGCGCCGCCGCAAACGACGCAAACGGTTCAGCCCGCGCCGAGCCCGGCTGCCCGCGAGCCGGAGGCGCTGACCGCTAATGTTAAAAATACCGGCGAGAGCAGCGGCGCGCATTCGCGGTATACGCCGAAGACTGCGCCGGCGCGGATTCCGCGTTTCGACACGCCGCCCGTGATTGACGGTCAGTTAAACGATGCAATCTGGCAGACGGCAGCCGTTTTCGGAGAATTCCTGCAAACCAATCCGGGCGATAATACCAAGCCGACGCACCCGACCGAATTTTTGATGGGCTACGACGCGAAAAATCTGTATATGGCTTTTCGCGTCGTACAGGACAGGGACAAGGTGCGGGCGACCGTAGCGCGGCGCGATAATATTTTTAACGACGATTACGTGCTGGTGCATCTGGATACTTTCAACGACCAGCGCCAGGCTTATCTTTTGTTTTTCAACCCGCTCGGCATACAGGCTGACGGAACTTTTACCGAGGGGCGCGGCGAGGATTACAGTCTGGACATCATCATGGAATCGAAAGGCATTCTGACCGAAGACGGATTTACCATCGAGGTCGCGATTCCGTTTAAATCCCTGCGCTACGAGGCGGGCAAAAACAAGCTCTGGGGACTGCACATCAACCGCCGCGTCAAATACAACAACAACGAATACAACTCCTGGATGCCGACGAACCGCGGCGTTTCCGGCTGGCTCAACCAAGCCGGGCATATCACCGGCTTGGAAGGCATCGAAACGACGCGGCAGCTCGAAATCAATCCGAGCTTTACCTTAAGCGAATCAGGCAGGCGAACGCGCTTTACTTTCGACGGCAATCCGGGCGGGCGTTTCGTCAATGACGGCTTAAAAGGCGATTTCGGAATGACGGCGAAATTCAGCCTGACGCCGACCATCACGCTGGATTTCGCCTACAATCCGGACTTTGCGCAGGTCGAGGCGGACGCGCCCGTTTCGACCGCCAACGTGCGCTTTCCGATTTTCTTCCCCGAAAAACGCCCGTTTTTTCTGGAAAGAATAGATATTTTTCAGTCGGGTCTGAACATCGTCAACACGCGCGCCATCGTCGACCCGGACATCGCGGCGAAACTGACGGGCAGGCGCGGAAAAAACACCTTCGGTCTGATGTACGCGTCCGACAACGCGCCCGGAAATTATTCCCAGGACGAGCGAGAAAGCCTGCTTATCTGCCAGCGTGAGCAATTGACCGACCCGACCAGAATTTGCAGCATCGAGCGTTTCGTCGATAAAAACGCCGACATCGCCGTATTGCGTCTGAAACGCGACGTCGGCAGACAGCACAACGTCGGATTTTTTGCCACGACTTACAATTTCCCCGATTTGCATAATCACACCGCCGGTTTTGACGGGCGATTTCGTTTAAGCCAGAAAACCGTGACCGAATTTCAAGTGGTCGGAACGAACTCGCGCCGCTGTCTTTTCAACGCGGATTTCGAGCCGGCGGTCAATACGGGGCAGGCGCAGTATAATCGCAACCGGTGCGGCAGCTCTTTCAACGAATATCGCACGGGCAACGGCGTCGGCTATCGCGTTTATCTCGAACGCGCCGACCGGAATTTGTATATGAATTACGTGGCGAACGGCAGAAGCAAGGATTATCGCGCCAACGTCGGATTTACCAGCCGCGTCGACACGAACTATCTCGGTTCGTTCATTCGCTATCAAACCGACCGCGACGCCAAGAAACCGATTATTTTCAAGCGGCTTTTTAACGAAACGAATATCAGTTACGACTGGGACGGGCGCAGCCAGAGTATCCGTTCGAATACGCAGGGAATGCTCTCCCTGCAGCGACAGTTTTATGTCGGCGGCGGCGGCGAATACGGTTACGAGCGCGTCCTAGAACACGAGTTCGGACCGAAACGGACGCCGCGTCGCGGCGGTACGTTTTTCGGTCCCGATTCGGAGCGTTCGGCGCATCGCCGGGAAATTTACGGTTTCGTCGAAGCCACGCCCTATAAGCAACTGTTTTTCCTGCTGGTTTTAAGCCACAGCGTCGGCAATATAGATTACGACTTCGGCGCGGGACCGAAATTTCCGCGCGTCAGTGCACCTTATCTGGCTTGGCAGGAGCAATGCGCGGGCATCGCGGATTGCCCCTTTGCCGAACCCGCCTTAGACCCGGGAGCGGGCGACCAGCTTTTCATCGAATCCTCGATTCGTTATCAACCGACGTCAGCCTGGCAAATGCAGCTTAATTACACCCGCAGACGCCTGACGCGGCATGATACCGGTTTGGTTGCGTT
>DATHBC010000761.1:0-2192 GCA_035296345.1 Pyrinomonadaceae bacterium
ACGCCGAACCGCACCGAGCTTAAAAAATCCAGAAAACGATTCACAATCGGCTCGGATTTCGGTTTAACGGCTTTGGCTGCAACGGAAGTTTCGGAAACTTCTTTGACCACGGTTTCTTCTAAAGCGGACATACCAAACAAATGCGCGACTAAAACTGCGCAAAATTCAAAGCAATCTGAATACCTCGGTTAATAAGACGAGCGGTGCGCTTTTTAGTCTAAAAAAATCATAACTTATGCGGGTTTTATTGTCATCCCGCTAAAAATTAGTTTCCCTTTTGTGAAAAAGAAGTTTTGTTTGGCGCTTCGAGTTTGGAGAATTGCAAAGGCGAGGTTATTCTTGAATTATTCGACCTTTGAGTTTTGAACTTTGACATTTGTCAAGTCGATTTCCGAAGCCCAAAGCGCAAACGTCAAAAATCTGCAATGGAAAATATCGCAACCGAAATTCAGGAAGCCAAAACCGCGACGGCGACTGTAAACGCGCGCGAAAAAGTGTCGGCATATTTCGAGCTGACCAAGCCGCGCATCGCGTTTATGCTGGTTTTGACGGCTGCCGCCGGATTTTATCTCGGCTCGGACGGCAGAAGCTTCGACTGGCTGCTGTTTCTCAATTCGATGCTCGGCATCACGCTGCTCGCCTTCGGCGTGGCGACTCTGAATCAGTTTATCGAGAGAAACATCGACGCGCTGATGGACAGAACGGCGCGGCGTCCGCTGCCGTCCGGAAAGCTCAACAGCGCCGAAGCTTTGATTTTCGGAATCTTATTGTGTCTCGGCGCGGAAATTTATCTTGTCTTTCTGGTTAACGTTCTGACGGCGGTTCTCGGTTTAATCGTGATTGTCGGCTACGTTTTGCTTTACACGCCCTTGAAAACGCGCACGTCCGCCTCGACGGCAATCGGCGCTTTGCCGGGCGCGATGCCGCCGCTGATGGGCTGGACTTCCGCCGCCGACGAAATAACGCTCGGCGCGTGGATTTTGTTCGCGATGCTTTTCCTGTGGCAGTTTCCGCATTTTCTGGCGATTGCGTGGATGTATAAAGAGCAATACAAAAAAGCCGGAATTTTGATGCTGCCGGTCGTCGAGCCGGACGGGAAAATTACGGCGCGGCAAATCGTGCTGTTTACGATTTTACTTTTGCCGGTCAGTCTCGCGCCTTATTTTATCGGTCTGGCTGGCGTGACTTATTTAATCGGCGCGATAATCCTGGGCGGCTGGTTTTTGTTTTCTTCGATTCAGGCGGCGCGCGCCAAATCGGTTTTGCAGGCGAGAAAGCTGCTGCTCGTTTCGGTTTTATATTTACCTTTGATTTTCGCCCTGATGGTTTTTAATCATTAAGAGTTCAGAGTTCAAGGCTCAAAGCTCCAGGTTAGATTGTTTTTAAACTTTGAACTTTGAATTTTGAACTTTTTGGCTTATGAGTTTAAAAATCGGCACAGTCGAAACCACAAATGACGTCGAACCGGAAAAAAAGCGAAAGCGTTCCGGTTTGAGCGGCGGCGGAAGCCCGGGCGGCGGAGGCGGACGCCGACGCGGAGGCGGCGGCGGAGGCGGCGATAACGGCGGCGACAATCCAAACAAAGACCGCAGCTTCGAAGAAATCGAGGAATTTCGCCCGGATAAGCTGCGCGTCGCGATGTGGTTTACGCTGCTCGTGGTCATGATGACGTTCGGCGGCTTAATCGGCGCGTATATCGTTTTGTCGACGAATCAGGACCTCGAATGGAAACCTTTCGCGCTGCCGGTTCAGGTCTGGTTCAGCACGGCTCTGATAATCGCCAGCAGCCTTTCTTACAAAATCGCGCAAAATAATTTAAACCGCGACCGGCAGACGGCGGCGAAACAATGGCTTTTGGCGACGACCGTTCTGGGCGGAATCTTTATCTCGTCGCAGATTCTTTTGTGGTTCCAGCTCGTGCGGTCGGGCGTTTATATGCAGAGCAATCCGTACGCGGGATTTTTTTATATTCTGACGGCGGTTCACGCGCTGCACGTTTTCGGCGGAATCTGCGCGCTCGGTTATATGGTTTTGAGGGCGTGGCGCGAAACCGGTTCGGAAGAGGAATTGGAGCGGCGCAAAACAGCCGCCGCGGTCGTCGGCTGGTACTGGCATTTTATGGACGGGCTTTGGATTGTCCTGATTCTGCTGCTCGGATTTTTCAAATAAATTTCAAATAAATAATGTTTAAT
>DATHBC010000762.1:0-2445 GCA_035296345.1 Pyrinomonadaceae bacterium
CTAAAAAGTTTTATGGAAGAGATTAGAAAATTTTCGCGTTATTTTCTGCCGTATAAAGGGCGCATCATTCTGGGCATCGTTTGCATTTTGTTCGGGATGCTGTTCGGGCTGCTGGTGCCTTTCCTGGTCGGGCAGGCGGTCGACGATTTGTCCGATGTTTCGACCGGCGGCGTGACGTGGCGGAAAATCGTCTATTACCCGCTTGTCATCCTGGGCGCAAATCTCGTGGGCGGAATTTTTCTTTTCTGGCAGCGCAGGCTTTTGATAAACACCTCGCGCGACATCGAATACGATATGCGCCGCGATTATTACGCCGCGCTGGTGAATCAGCCGCAGGAATTTTTTCAAAACAACCGCGTCGGCGACCTGATGGCGCGCGCGACAAACGATTTGGCGGCGGTCAGGCAAATCGTCGGACCGATGATTTTGTATTCGTTTCAGGCGATTTTCGCGCTGCTGGTCGTGCTGCCGATTCTTTTGAGCATCAGCGTGCGGCTGACGCTTCTGCTTTTTCTGACGATGCCGCTCGTCAGCCTTACCGTAAAATTTTTAGGTCAGCGGATTCACACGCGCTTCGAGAAAATTCAGGAATTTTTCTCCGGCATTACGGCGACGGCGCAGGAAAATCTTTCGGGCGTGCGCGTCGTCCGGGCTTACGCGCAGGAAGACGCGGAAATCGAAAAGTTTCAGGTTCTCAACCGCGAATACGCCGCGCAGAATCTCTCGCTCGTCAAATACGCGGCGGCAATGCGACCGCTTTTGTTCTTCTTTATCGGTCTGGGTTTTGTGATTATCGTCGCGGTCGGCGTGCCGATGGCGGTGCGCGGCGAGATTACGGCGGGCGATTTTACGGCGTTTATTTTGTATCTGCAGCGGATGATTTGGTATCTGATTGCGCTCGGCTACGTCGTCAATCTCTACCAGCGCGGCACGGCTTCCTTAAAACGCATCAACGAAATTCAGGAAACCGTCCCGACTATCCGCGACGAGCCGACCGTGCAGATTCAACCGCCGATTAGAGGCGCGGTCGAGTTTCGCAACCTGACGTTCGCCTACAACGGGAAACCCGTTTTAAAAGACATAGATTTGAAAATCGAGCCGGGCAAAACCGTCGCTTTCGTCGGCAAGACCGGCAGCGGCAAATCGACGCTGGTCAGCCTGATTCCGCGCCTGGCGGAAGCGCCGGAAAATACGATTTTCGTGGACGACGTTTCGGTGCGCCGGTATCCGCTCCAGCAGCTTCGCAAATCAATCGGTTTCGTCCCGCAGGAAACTTTTCTGTTCAGCGACACGCTGGCGGAAAATATCGCTTTCGGAGTCGAAAATCAGCAGCCGGCAGCCGGCAGCCAGCAGTCGGCAGTTGAAAAAAGTGACGGCGCGAACGGCTCACTGCTCGCTGCTCACGGCTCACTGTTTGATGAAATCAAACGCGCCGCCGCAGTTGCGGGTTTAGCCGATGACGTCGAGAATTTTCCGTATAAATACGAGCAGCTTGTCGGCGAGCGCGGCATCACGCTGTCGGGCGGGCAGAAGCAGCGCACGGCGATTGCGCGCGCCGTGATTCGCAATCCGCGCATCCTGATTCTGGACGATTCGCTTTCGGCGGTCGATACTTACACGGAAGAAACGATTTTGCATAACTTGCGCGACGTGCGCGCCGACCGCACGACTTTGATTGTCTCGCACCGCGTTTCGACCATTCGCGACGCGGATTTGATTTGCGTTCTCGAAGACGGGCGCATTATCGAGCGCGGAACGCACGCCGAATTAGTCAGTTTCAACGGCGAATACGCCGACCTCTATCGCCGGCAGCTTCTGGAAGAAGAGCTGGCGGCAACCGAATAAATATAAAAATGTGCTTTCATCATTTATTTATAAAAAACCCGTGACTGTCCAGAGGCTGCCGAAATAGGACCAAGAAGATTTTCTACTACAACTTTTGCATTTTGTAACACATCATCATAAGTAAGAATTTTAGTTTTTGGTCTTTCATTCTCGATAGTAGCGAGTTTTCTTTTATTATCTGAGGAAAGCGTCTGCGAACGTCCAATTACAACGAGACTTTTAGGATTGCTAGAAATTTCTGTTAATCCCAACTCACGTTGAATAGAGGGAAGATTATCCTCAATATATCTTTTCCAGTCAGTAATTTGACCAAGCGCATGATTCAAATCGGCTGATAGGTCTCCGTTATTTTTAAATAATCGAAGTGTTGAGCGCTCCAATTCAACAAGAAGATAATCTCCAGTTGCTTCGCGAAAAACAAAGTCTGTAATGTGATTGCCTAGAGCTAACTTTGGGAATAATTTTATATAAGACGGGCATAACAATGACGGATTTTCTTTTAAGAATTGTTGTAATACTTCTTCTCGTTCAGGATTTGAATCCAAAAGAGATTTAAAGGCTTGAAATAACTGTTCAAATTTTCTGCGAGCATCTGCATTT
>DATHBC010000763.1:0-6084 GCA_035296345.1 Pyrinomonadaceae bacterium
ACTTTTTGTCGAGTTCGGGCAACGCGGTCGTTCTGCCTGCGCCGAGCATTTTTGCCGCCGAGGCTATTTCCCAGCCGTTAATCGCCAAGCCCTGACCTTTCCCGTCGGGCGGCGCAAGGACGACTTTTCCGCCTTTGCCCGTGACGAAAAAACCGGCGAGCTGCAATGCGGTCAGCAGCGCCGGAACCGATTCGGCGTTTTTCGCCGCCACCTTGCCCGCCAGAATCATTGCCACCTCGTCCGTATTTCCTGAAGGAATCGGCAAAGGCTGCGGCAGCTCGCCGCTTTGCCAGACGGCTGACAACGCCGTGTTGGTTTGGGAAATCGGCGTCAAGTCGGCGGCTTTCAAAACGGAATTCGTTTTAGCCGGAGCCGGCGCGCTCACCCGTTTGGTTTGCGCCCAGACGGCGGCATTCGACGTCAGAAAGACGGTTAAAAACAGCGAGACGATTTGCTGAGAAAATTTACGGCGTTTCATATTTCCCTCACTTTTCTCAGGTGAAAGCAAGCAGATTTACTTGCTTTCGCCCGGGAAACTTTTGTTTATTCGGTGTCCTTTTATTTGTTTTGCGTGGCGGTTTGCAGGACGGTGCCGGCGAGCTGTTCGACAAGCGGCGTGATGACGTCTTCGCCGTTCTGCTTCGCCTTTTGTTTAAGCGTGTTGGCGACGACCGGAGCATTTTCGGCAGCCGTGACGAGCTTGTACTCAATCGATATTTCGTCTTTAGCTTTGATATTGCTGCCGGAAATGCCTGCCATCTGCTGCGAAATATCCTGCTGCGCCGCCGCCTGCGTCGCCGCGCCGACAATGGTTTGCGTCACCGCGCCCGCCATCGCGCCGCCCATGCCGCTGCCGCCGCCCATCGCGCCCATGTTCGGAATCATGCCCATCATCGGAGCCGCCATTTTCATCAGCCCGCCGAATCCGCCCGAACCTTTCTTTTGCGTCACGCTGGTGAACAGAATATAGTCGCACTGTTTTTCTTTGGCTTCGGCGACGATTTGCGCCGGAAGGCGACCGGTCAGCGGCACGACGTCCAGCGCCGGACCGGACAGGTAAGCGATGATAGTCTGTTTGATTGATTCGCCGACGTCCTGACCGGTTTGCGCCGCTTGAGCCATCTGCGCTTTCGGCAGAACGATTCCGATACGTTTGACGCCTTCTTTTTTAGGCGTCGCCTGCGGCGGCGTCTGCGTTTGGGTCGGCTGATTCTGCACCACCGCCGTCGGCGGCATTCCGGGAATCTGCGGAATTTGCTGCTGCGCGATTGACTGTGTAACCGCGAAAAATGCCGTTAAAAATGCGAATAAAGAAGCCTGGAATAATCTGATATTCATAATGTTTTTCATCCTTTCAAAATATTTCGACGTTTTAACGCCTCAACCATACATGCGAGAAAAAGAGCTTGTCCTAATCACAAGGTAAAAATTTTTCGAAAAAAAATTCCGCCGAAAAAAAATCAGCGCCCGTGATTAGCAAACCGGCTAAAACTCGCAATAGCTATCGGAGGATAGATTTCAAACGACAAAGGAAATCATAAACGGATATGAACAGAATAATTTTTATCGCAGTTTTAATTTTTAGTTTTCTGGTAATTACTTTGCCGGCGCAAACCACGAGGAACGATAATGTTCTGGTTGACGGTAATCCGCCTTTAACGCAGAGCATGGTGGAAAAATCGCGCGACGTTTTCGAGTTCACGTTCGGCGGCGCGCTGAATGAAGACGAAAAAAGAATTTATCAGGCAGAATTGATTAAGCGCTGGCAGATTAACGACGCGGAAACCATCAAAGCCGTGCAGGATTTAGCCGGTTTTCACGATAAGGTTTCCGGGTTGGGCAGAGAAAAGCTTTTAGTTTTACAAAAGGAAATGCGCGAGCCGCTGGTAAAGGATTTGCGCGCCCAGTCGGAAAAAGATGCACTGGCAAAAATGCTCGTCGGCGCTTTTGACCGGATTCAGGGCTTGAACGCCAGACAGGGCGGCGCTCTCCCGCCGCCAACCCGGCAGCAGCAGCAGCAAAGCAATGTCTCGCCGTCGGGAAACTCTCAGGCTGTCACCGGCGGCGGAAATGTGCCGCGCGAAATTTTAGGCGAATGGGTGAAAAGCAACACCTCGCTGCTCTCTTACGGGAACGGCTACGGCGGTTATTCGTCGCCGAGCGGCGAAAAGGTAATCATGCGCTTTTTCGCCGACGGAACGTATAAAGCCGCTTACTATGTCCAATCTTCAATGTCGGTCGGCTGCACGATGAACGTGTTTATGCCTTCGTCCGGAGTTTTCAGCGTGGAGGGAAACACCTTGAAATTGTTCGAAAAGACGAGCCGCACATTCAGCAAAGACACCTGTGTCGCCCGTTATAATTATGAAAAGAATAATAAACCGGGCAGCTATGCCTATCCCGCCCGGCTAGAGCGAGACGAATACGGTTTGAAGCTGGTTCTGACAATGAATGACGGAAATCATAATTTCTATTTCAATACGGGACAAAGCTTTCTGAACTAAAAATATTTTTTTTTGAGTCGATTAAAGAAAAGGCGATTAAATAAAAATCGCCTTTTCTTATTTTTATCTTTATGATAACTGCGGGCAGCCGTCGCGGGTCAGGCGAAATCGAAGCGCGAAAAGCTTCGTAAAGCTAAAGACGGCAGCCGCGCTCTTCGCGCGAATTTAATTTGTCTGAAATCAAAGCGTGGTATCCGGAAACATGAACAGAAAACCAAAATGCATCATCATCGCGGGCAGGGCGGGTTCGGGAAAAACCACTCTTGCCAGAAAGCTCGGGGAACGCCTGTGGATGCCGGTTATAAGCCGCGATGAAATCAAAGAAGGCTATGTCAACACCTGCGGCGTCAGACATGACCGGCTCCCGCCCGGCACGGACGGTCAAGTCACCGACTTTTTCTTTGAAATAGTGAATCAATATCTTGCGGGTAAAATTTCCATTATCATCGAGGCGGCATTCCAGCACAAGGTTTGGGAGCCCAGAATGCCTAAGATTTTCGAGTTAGCCTCGCCGCTGATTGTTTTATGTTCGGTTGATGATATAGTTGCCGCGAGACGCCATCTGCGGCGCGGCTTGGAGAATCCGAACCGGGAGTTTTATCACGGCGATAACCGTGTTGTCCATTACAGAAAAACGGGCGAATTTTTACATCCCGCCGGTTATACCGCGCCGAAATTCGATGCGCGCACCATCGAAGTCTCGACGGATGGGGAATACATCCCTCGTCTCGATGAGATTGTCAAACAAATTCAATCATCGGATGCCCGACAGGGCGGCGCGCCTGAGACGCCGCCGAATTAAATTAAACGCTATAAAAATGTCTCCTAAACCGGCGTTTATGAGACGCCGAATAGTGGTATTATTATCTCGAAAACGACCCTTTCGAGGACGAAAATTAAAACCCGCGGGCGACGGGATAGCAATAGTTTCCAGCGGCAGAACATTTATCTTTCGTTCCATGGCGATTCAAAGGAACGGCAAAATCGCCGCCGCCGGTTACGCCGGCAACGGCTCGAATATTGAAAGTGCGTCCGGACCGAAAGAATAGAGTGTAAAGTTTCAGGAGTCTTCAAGATGCGTGATTTCGTCGAGAAAAATTCCATCGTTCGCCGAATCTGGAGTAATCCCGATTTGATTCTGCTTGTTTTTGCCGGCTCCGCCGCTGAATTTGCGCTTAATCGCGCCGTCGACTGGCTTTTTTTCACGGGTAAGATTCCGGAAGACCCAATCGGCAGATTCTTCTCGACGGTTTCCTACGCGCAGCAAATCGTTTTTGCGACGGAGAGCCAGGCTGCGGAAATTGCCGCAAGAATCGGCGCGATTCACGCGGGCGTCGAAGAAAAGCGCGGGCAAAAGATTCCTGATTGGGCGTATCGCGACGTGCTTTACATGCTTATAGATTACTCGCAGCGATCCTTCGAGCTGCTTTTTCGCCCGCTTTCGAACGGTGAAAGGACGGAGCTTTTTAGTCATTTCAGACGTTTGGGCGAAATGATGGAGATTGACGAGCTGCCGAAAGATTATGCCGCATGGCGGGAAGACCGCCGCCTGCACATCGAAAGAGACCTAGACTATACGGCGTACACGCGGAGCCTTTTCGAGCAATACCGAAAGCATCTGGGCGAATGGAGATACCGTCTGCTGCTGGACGTGCAGGCTTTGATAGTGCCGCACCGCGTTCGGCGTCTTTTGAGCCTGAGCGCGAATAACCCGCTCTCCTATCTGCTCTGGAGCTACGGCATCGTCGACGGTTTCGGATTGCAGCGGCTCGTCAGGCGCGCGCTGCTGCCTCCGGAACATCGGGAAGCGGTCGAGCGGCTGGACCGCAGTGAAATGATTTAATCCGACGGGCGTCGGGAGCGTTTTTCAGACACCTTATCTTTAATATTAAAAATCTTTAGAAAAAGTTAATTCAATGTGCTGCAAATCGAATAAATAAGTTTGAACTTCGGAAAGCGAAAAGCCGGCGCGCTTCCTGTGAAATCGGAACGATTAGGAATTTATGAGAAATAAAGCGGCATCGATGCCTTTAATCGCATCAATTTTCATCTGGGGAATCCGGCGCGGTTAAAGACTTTCGATTTGCACTCGGTTTTCAGATAAGTCGAAGGCGGTCGGGTTTATAAACCCGACCGCATTCGATACGAAACTCCCGCTTTCACGTAGTTTGATTTATTTCTCCCATTTGACGGGGAAAAGTTTTCCGGCAGCTTCCGGCGGGACGTTCTGTCCCAGAAGTTCCAGGGCGCGCGCCAAAACGGGGTCGCGTCGCGCGGCGAGGTCTTCGCCGGTCGGGATTATTTTTTCGTTCGGCGCGACGCCCGCGTGTTCAAGACTCTGCCCGTCCGTCATGATGACGTCGGCGCCGGTCACGCTCACAGCGTAAAACCGCAGGTTTTCGTTGCCGGTAGACTGCCGAAAAACGCGCGACTGCATGACGGAGCCGGAAGACTGGTCGCCGAGGACGACGCCGCGCTTTTCGATCTGCATCAGGCGAGCAAGGATTTCCGAAGCAGAGCCCGAATTGCTGTCAATCAGAACCACCAGCCTTCCTTTATATCCTTTTTCGCCCTGGCTTTTAGCCATTAGAGGTTTTTCCGGCTTGCGCGCTTTAAGCTCGGCGATTTTCGTATCTTTTTCGAAGAAATAGCCGGCGAGCTGTTCCAGGGTAACGACGTAGCCGCCGCCGTTGCCGCGCAGGTCGATAATCAGGTCGCGGCTTTTCGCGATTCGCCCCCGCATGATTTCGTCGACGTCTTTCGGGTCGAAGGAGAAACTCGGCATTCTCCAGATCGCGACGCCGCCGATTGTCCGGAAGTGGTGAAATTCCGCCGTCGAGTCGTCGTCCTGCTCACGCATGAAGGTTGAGACGTCCATGTCGGAAGTAAGGTCGACGACGCGCTTAAGCGTCGTTACTTTCGTAGCGATTTCCAACTGGCGCGGCTCTTTCGCGCCGGGACTCAGCACCGCCAGGCGCACCATCGAGCGCGGGCTGATGACATTGTAGTAGTAATTTACCTTCCACATCTCTTTCCGGTTCGGACGGAAACCCTCAACCGAGAGAATCTCGTCACCGGGTTTTAAGCCTTTCGCCTCGGCGTCGCTTTTCGGCTTGACGGCGGTAACAAAGCACTTGCTGCCGATCATCAGCATCGTCCAGCCATATTCTACTTTGACGTTTTTCGACGGCGGCATGAAGAACGTATGCGAGTCGTTCAGGTCCATCAGCGTCTGGGCGATGATGCCGTCCGCCTGACCTATAGTCTGCGCCTGGTCTACTTTTTCCGCGGCGGCTTTAAAACGAGCATCCAAATCCATGCCGTGGAACTGCGGGTCGTAGTAATTCTTTTTAATGACTGATTTGATTGTGTCGAGCATGGCTTTGGCGCGACCGCGTTCGACGACGTCCATCTTTTGCGCGCTAACGGAAACAGTCGACATGGCGATGACGGCGAGCACCAAAATCGTCGCGTAACCGAGGACGAGGCGGGCACGGTTCGTCGTTGATAAATTATTTTTCATTGGATTGTTCCTTATTGGTTATGAGTAATTCAAGTAAAGGGCAGAGTAAAACTCTAA
>DATHBC010000764.1:0-6711 GCA_035296345.1 Pyrinomonadaceae bacterium
AATGTAGTCAAAGATGTAGAGCAGCAAATAACATTCAACCGTTTCAACATATGAAAAAACATTCTCCGGGTCGTATGAAAGCGATTTATGAAAGTATTCGACGGCTTTGTAAGTGTCGGCTTGCGTCCGCTTGTCTAAAAAATATTTGCCCTTGAGATAAAGCCGGTATGATTCGGAGTTTTGCGAAAACGGGTTGTGTGCCGTTTTTCCGGCGGCGTGGCTGATTTCCGAGCGCAGCTTTTCGGAGACGGCGAAAGTTATTTCCTGTTGTATTTTGATGATGTCGGAAAACGGCTGGTTAAACTGAGTTCCCCAGATTTGCGTATCGTCGGCGACGTTTGTCAGCTCGACGCTGATTGAAAGGTTTTCCTTTATTAATTTGACGCGCCCGGTCAGAACAGCCGCCACGCCGAGCGTTTTGCCGACTTCTTTGGCGTCAGCCTGTTTGTTTTTGTAGCGGAATACGGTATTGCGGGCTATCACTTTCAGGTTGGAACTGTGAGAAAGGCTGTTGATAAAGCTTTCGGTCAAGCCGTCAGCGAGATACTCCATGTCCTCGTTCCGGCTTTCGTTTTCGAGCGGCAAAACGGCAATCGAATCAAAAACGAATTTCTCCGCCGCTTCGGCTTTTTGCGTCGAATGAGATTTTTCGGGCAGATGCTTTAGCCATTCCTCTTCGCCGAGCGTTTGGACGGGCGAGATAAAACGATAGCCGCTGCCCTGAACGGTTTCGATAAAAGGCTCGTTTCTGGTTTCGTCCAGCATCCGGCGCAGTTTCGAAACGTGAACGGGAAGATTGCCTTCCTCGACAAAGCTGCCGTGCCAGACCTTTTCCAAAATCTCGTCCTTGCCGACAACCTCGCCGCGTCGTTCGACCAGCAGTTGCAGCACGTCGAAAGTTTTCGGCGTCAGCTCCAGATATTTTTTATCCTTTACGACACGCCGCTCGGCGGGATTGAGACAGCAGTTTCTGAATTTGTAAATGGGCATATAACGAGAAATTTCTTTTACTTTCCGCGAAATTAAATGCGCCTCAAGAGCGGGCGGCGTAAGCATATTAACACATCTTCAAATTTAGAAATCATAAAACTTTTTAAGAAAAATTCAGAACAATTTATCTCGCTTAAAGACTTTTTCAAACTCTTGGTCATAAGCTCTTACTATGCAAAAAAAGGTTTCCGGCGAATTTGTTAAATAGCAAATAAGTAGTCGCCGCCGCCGCCGGAGGGGCGCGGATACCTTCGGGATTTTATTCGTTCGTAGTTCTTGTCGTATTCGGGCAAACAAGCGCAGGTATAACGCGAACACGACCAGGATTCAACTTTTAGCGAGAAAGTCAAAATGAATAACGTATTGTTTGCCGCTTCGAATTTGGCTTTTTAAAATTTTTTTGGAGGAGATATGTTTAAAACAACAATCGGCACTTTGTTGACCTTTGCGGTGATGTTTTTACTGGGAAATTCTTTTTGGGCGCAAACTGCTCAGGCGCAAACCACCATCAGCAGAGAACAATGGGAGGCATTTTTTTCCAGCGCGGATAAAAGCGCTGTTTGGACTGGCGGAAAGATAAGTTTTTTAAGGCTGGCGATTCCGAACGTGGGCGAAAAAGAATTTTCGTTTATACACACGGCGGACGATAAATTCTTCACCTTAACTGGCGAATATGGTCTAAACCTCGGAGTATCAGGGTTTGACGACAGGAGAGTTCAGTCAATTACAATGCCGGACGGAAAGAAAGTGTTTATTAATTGGACACAAAACTCTGCCGGAGATTGGATTCCCGACACTTTGGAATGCGAAAACAATCTGATTCCCGCACCGGGCGGCAGCAATCCCTGCCGAGATGCCCTGGCGGCTATTACGGTGGCAGCCTTTGTTTGCAGCCTGGCTCCGGGCAGCGTCGGATGTCTGGGAGCGACGGCTAATGCTGCCTATCACACATACAGGTGTTATGAGGCTACTCATCTGGCGATTAATCCAAATAATCTGAACAATTTAAAGAATTATGCAGGACGATTTGAGTCCGCGCGAAAATCTCCGAATAAATGGAAACCGGAGAAAAAAATTAGGTTGCGTAAAAGTTAAATCAGTAACATAATTGGGGCAGAAACAAAAATCTGCTCCTTCTTTGAGGTGCTTATATGAATCGAAAAAAAGTAGGTGTATTGATAGCGATGTTTCAGATTGTCATCGCTATCTGGTATTTTGATTGGAACAGCACGAGTCAGATGATTATATCGACCGCTCTGTTTTTAAGCGGATTGAGCGTTCTTTTAATAGATGCCGAGTCTAAACCTATGCAAAAGGCAGGCAGTTACTTACTCTATATCGGCGGCATTATTGGGTTCTTGCTGATTTTCAAATCATTATTTATCGGATAGTTTTAGTTCCGAATTCACAAAATCTCTTACGTGTTTACATTCCGCACTCTTTAGTCGAGAGCACTTTTGAAACGATTACCGACAGATTTGCCGCGCGCAGCAGGCGTGGGAGAATCGGCACGCGCGACGAGGCGGCAACTACGCGCCGGCAGGAGCGCAGCTTTTTGTGGAAGAGAAACGCGCCCTTGTTCATTTATTCGTGAAGTTTACCTTAAACACGCTGTTTTTCAACACTTCTTATTAACAATGAAAGCGGGCGAAAGTTTTCGCAGATTTTCCACCGCGCGCGGCAGCGTTTCCAGAACGTATTCGACATCTTCGGGCGTGTTGTCCTTGCCGAAGCTGAAACGAATCGCGCCGCGCGCCAGCTCGTCCGTTCTGCCCAGAGCGCGAATCACGGGCGAAGGTTCGAGCGAACCGGAAGAACAAGCCGAGCCGGTCGAAACGGCGATGCCCTGCATATCCAGATTTATCAATAAACCTTCGCCTTCGATAAAACGAAAGGAAATACTCGCCAGGTGCGGCAGGCGTTTATCGCGGTCGCCGTTGAAAACAACGTCCGTGATTCTTTCGGCGACGCCCTGCTCGAAAAGGTCGCGCAGGCGGCGGACGTGTTCGGTTTTTTCGCTGAAAGTCTCGCGCGCCAGCTCGCAAGCCTTGCCGAAGGCGACGATGTGCGCGACCGATTCCGTGCCGCCGCGCCGCTCGCGTTCCTGGTGCCCGCCGATATTTTGCTGCTGAAGCCGCACGCCGCGCCGGACGTATAAAGCGCCGACGCCTTTCGGCGCATAGAGCTTGTGCGCCGACATCGAAAGCAAATCGCAGCCGATTTCTTCAACGTCCGTTTTCATTCTGCCGATTGCCTGCACGGCGTCTGTATGAAACCAGATTTTTTTTCCGGTTTCGCGCAATTCCCGGACAAATCTGCCGATTTCCTCGACCGGCTGAATCGTGCCGATTTCGTTGTTGGCGGTCATAATCGTGATTAAAACCGTGTCGTCGCGAAGCGCGTCGCGCACGTCTTCGATTCTGACCAAGCCGTCGTCGTAGACGGGCAGATAAGTGACCTCCGCCAGCCCGCGCTTTTCCAAATCCTGACAGACGTTTTTAACCGCCGAATGCTCGATTTCAGAGGTGACGATATGAGAGCCGTGTTTGCTGTTCGCCTCGATTAAACCGCGAATCGCCAGATTGTTCGCCTCGGTTCCGCCCGAAGTGAAAACGATTTCGTTCGGGCGCGCGTTGATGATTTCGGCGACCCTGTGGCGCGATTTGTCGACGGCGGCGCGCGCTTCCTGCCCGAAAAAATGAATGCTCGAAGCATTGCCGAACTTCTCGGTCAAAAACGGCAGCATCGTCTCGACCACCTGCCGGTCGACGGGCGTGGTCGCGCTGTTGTCCAGATATACGCGGCGAAACATACGCGTATTCTAACTTATTTCAGACGGCTCGGAAATCCGCCGGAAAATATTACATTCCTATTACAAAGAAACGACTGTTAAACGGGAACTTATCTTGCCGGAAATCCGTCTTTTAAGATAAAGTAAAACGTTAGGCTCAGTCGCGGCATCAAAGCCGGGACAGTTTGTTTTATAAAGGAATATAAAATGGATTTTACGACAAAAGAATTATTAAAAAGATACGCAAAGCTGGCTATCGGTCAGCCTTTCTCACCGATTTTATTAAATATTCTGGTGACGAGCGTCTGCGATATGCGCTGCACTCACTGCTTTTTCACGGACGAGCTCGACGACCGACCGCGCAAAAAATTGCAGATGAAAACGCACGAGCTGGAAAAAATTTCCGAAACCCTGGGCGGAAATCTCGGCGTTCTGGTCATCGCCGGCGGCGAGCCTTTTACGCGCAAGGATTTACCGGAAATCGTCGGCGCGTTTCACCGCAACAACAAGCTGGAATCGGTTTATCTGATGTCGAACGGGCAGATTCACCCGCGAATTTTCCCCGACGTGACGCGCATCTGCCAGGAAAATCCGAATCTGAACGTGACCATCGCGCTCGGCATCGACGGCTTGAAAGACCAGCACGAAAAGATTCGACAAAAAGCGGGAAGCTGGGACAAAGCGATTCACACGGCGCGCACTCTAAAGGAAATGAAAAAAGAATTTCCGAATATTGACGTGCAGACCTGCACCTGCGTGATGAACAGCAATCAGGATACGATTTTCGAGTGGTACGATTTTTTGAAATACGATTTAAAGCCCGACAAAATCAACATCAACTACATTCGCCCGCCGTCGAAAGACCCGAATGAGCTGAATTTCGACCACCAGCGTTACGCCAAGCTCTCGAATATGATTCTTGACGACGTGCGCAACTCCGCAATCAAAAACAATTACGGTGGTTCGGCTGGATTCTTCAAAGCGGCAATCGACATTTACATGCACGATTTGATTGCCAAAGTGAAGGAAACGAACGAAGCGCAGATGACCTGCTACGCCGGAACCGCGGGCGCGGTGATTTACGACGAGGGAACTATTTCGTCGTGCGAAAACAAATCGGAAGTGACGAACCTGCGGGATTGGGATTGGAATTTTCAAGCCGCATGGAATTCGCCGCAGATGAAACAGCGCCGCAGGGAAGTCGCCGCCGGCTGCTTCTGCACGCACGAATCGAACAGCTATTATCCGAGCCTGCCGTTTAATCCGAAACATCTGATTCAGATTAAAAAGCTCGAAAAACAGATGAAAAAAGCGGCGCGCGACCTGGAAAACAACCAGCTGCAGGAAGCCGAAGGCGTCGCGGTCAAAGCTTAAAATTGACAAATATTTTTCGGTCTTTTCTCCTTGTTTCGCCGGACTGTGAGACAAGGAGAAATTTATGAAAAAAATCATTCAATTAGCGGCTTTATTTTTGGCGGTCGGCAGCTTACTGGTTTTTGAAACGCCTTCGAGCGAGGCGAAATTCGGCGAGCGCGGTTTGCGAATTTTCGACGATAATCAAAACGGGAACTCGAATCGCTCGGACCGGAACGGGAATTCCGGGGTTAATCGAAATTCCAACGCGAACGGCAACTCGAACGGGAATTCCAATTTTAACGGCGGCAACTCGAATCGCGGCGACGACGACGGACACCGTCGCGGACGACGCGGGCGGCGCGGCAGAGGTAGAGATTAACTTCTTCTTCTGCTGCCGGCAGATAATATAAAATGCAGCAGCAGAACACTCCCAAAATTCTCATCCTTTCGTCGGACACGGGCGGCGGGCATCGTTCCGCCGCGCAGGCTCTGGTCGAAGGCTTCAATCGTTTCTGGAAGGGGAAATCAAAAGCCGTGCGGGTCATTCGCGCCGTCGAAGAATCTCATCACCTGACGGAAAAACTGGTAAATCTGTATAATTGGGTGCTCAGGAACAGGCAGCACTGGATGAAATACGTTTTCTGGGTAATGAATCGTATTCGCCCGGAAACGCGGGAGTTTGTTCACCGCCGCTGTATCGGTTACGTGCGCGAGCAGTTTGAAAAATGGTGTCCGCATATCGTCGTCAGCGTTCACCCGCTGACGCAGCACATCTTTGCGCGGATTTTGAAGGAATTGAATCTCTCGCATCAGGTGCCGCTGGTGACGGTCGTCACAGACCCTTGCTACGGTTTCTGGAAAGGCTGGGCGTGCGACGACGTTTCGCTTTATCTGGTCGCCAACGAGGATGCGCAGAGACAGTTGATTGATTACGGCATCGCGCCGGAAAAAATCAAGATTTCCGGAATGCCCGTGCATCCCAAGTTTCACGAAGTCGACGAAAAAGCCGCCCGCGCCGCGCGCCGGGCTTTCGGCTTGGACCCGGAAAAATTCACGGTTTTCGTCAATTCCGGATGGGTCGGCGGCGGTAACATTCCGCAGATTTTCCGCGAGCTGGCGAGCGGCGATTTGGACGTGCAGGCGGTTTTTCTCGCCGGACGAAACGAGGAACTGAAAAAAGAAGCCGAAGAAATCGCGAAAACCGCGAAATTTCCGGTGAAAGTCATCGGCTATTCCGACGAAATCGAAAAGCTGATGCAGGCAGCCAACGTGATGATTTCCAAGCTCGGCGGCTTGACGACGTTTGAAGCTCTCGCCTGTCATCTGCCGATTATCGCCGACGCGACCACGCCGCCGATGCCGCAGGAAGCCGGAACCGTTAATCTGATAGCGAAACGCGGCGCGGGAATTTTACTGGAAAAAGCGTCCGACATCGTTCCGACCGTTCAGGCTCTGCTGGGCGATTCCAAAAAATACGCCGAATTGCGAGCCGCGACAATCGGCTTGGCAATGCCGAATTCGACGCAGCGCATCATCGAAGAAATAGCCGCGCTGCTGCCCGCTCATCTGGAAAC
>DATHBC010000765.1:0-1693 GCA_035296345.1 Pyrinomonadaceae bacterium
ATAAAAAGTGATAAGTAAAAAGTGATGGGTGATAAGGTAAAGCAACTCGCGGTTCTTCCTTATCACCCATCACTTTTTACTTATTACCTGTCACCTCGGTTTTGAACAATCTCGATACATCTTCTGTTAAGAATTGATACACTTTTCGGTTTCGCCGCCGCCTGAAGATTTTCCCGATTTTCATTTAAATATCCTAAATAAGAAGATTACGCCGTTTTGGCACGGTCATTGCTCTGAAGACCCGTAAAACGGACGGATACGTGTGAGATTTTTCACGCGGCAGGATTTCAAGGAGGTTTTCTATGAGTAAAAACAAGTTATTTGGACTTGGATTAGGTTTATTAATTTCTATTTCATCAATCGGTTTTGCCAATGCGCAAGACACCACTACCACCACCACCACGACAACCGAGAAAAAAGTAATACAGAATGCGGACGGGAGCTATTCGGTCATCGAATATCCGGTCGATAAGGAAGTAACCGTCGAGCTGACGCCGCTCGGCGTGCAGGGCGCGAAAGGCTGGGCGCGCGTGATGCGCAGAGCCGACGGCACGACCGTCGCGCTCGATTTATCGGGACTGCCCGCGGATTCGAAAAATTATTATGTTTACGCCGTTGACCCGGCTGGAAGAATAACTTTATTGGGACCGGCGACGATTGCCGACGGCGTCAGCAAAACTACTTTTACGACGCCGATGAACCAATTTATGCTGGTTCTTTCGCCGAACGAAGGCTTGTCGACATTCGGCAGCGATACGCCGGTCGTTTTCCGCAGCGCCGTTCCGGCTGGCTACGCGGTCGTTCCGGCGGCAATTACGAGCACGAGCGAAAATAAACAGGTCGCCGTCTCGACGCCCGTCGCTTCGAGCTATGACGTTCCGCTGCTCGATGTTCCGAAGTTTTCCAAAACGGCGGAAATCAGAATCAATTTTACCGGCGATTTAGCGGGCTTAAAAGGTAAAGCTTATGTCGACCCGACCAAAGGCGGCGTGACCAAAGTCAAAATGCGTTTTGACGATATGAAGATGGCTCCGAAAAACAGACGCTTTGTTTTGTGGGCTGCCTCGCCGGAAGGAAAATTTACCAAGCTCGGTCAGGTTATCAATACCGGCGAACGACAGGAATCGGAAATCCGCAGCGAAACGGCTTTGAGCAACTTCGGTTTATTCGTGACGGTTGAAGAAACCGACGTGGATCAGCCGACCAGCACGGTTTATGCGCCGTTTACCATCGGCACTACTCGGTAATTCGCTTCGATTAGTTTGTTGATAATTAGATTTAAGCGGCAAGTTCAAAAAAACGAGAACTTGTCGCTTTTGTTGGCGATAAGCAGATGCGGTCGTTTCTGACGCGAGCGGCTATTAACAAATTGTCGGCTCGCCGCCGGTAAAACGACTTAATATTAATTAATAAAAATAACGGGAAAGGGGTTAATTCATTATGGCAGAACAACAAAATTCAGGAACGGGAAACACGGGTAATTTCGGAAATCAATCAGGCGCGAGCGGCGGAAGCGGAGCATCGGCGCAGACGGCGAAAGACAGCACGGGCGGCGAATCCGGTTCGGAAAGCACGGGCAAGCTGGGCAATGTGACGAACAAGGTCAAAGGTCTCTACCAGACGGCGGCGGAATCGGAGGTCGGACAAGCGGCAAAAGACGCGCTCGGTCACGTAAAAGAAAACGCCACCTCGG
>DATHBC010000766.1:0-4947 GCA_035296345.1 Pyrinomonadaceae bacterium
ATCAAACGTTCGCTCTGGATTGCCAGGATTTTTCACATGCAGGCGTTTGCCGTCCTGCTTCTGCTTTATCTGGTCACGGATTTGGGCTGGCTCGCTTTAGCCGGCGTCGCCGCCGTCGGCGCGTTGATGATTTACCAGCACACGCTCGTCAAGGCGAACGATTTATCACGCATGAACGCCGCGTTTTTTACGACCAACGCTTTCGTCAGCGTGATTTTATTCGTCACGTTCGGCGGCGCGGTTTTTCTTGGTAAAATGTTTTAGGAGGTTTTCATGATTCCGACAACCGCAAACAAAAACTCGACCGTCGTGTTTCATCCTTATGCGCCGATTGAGGTTGATTTCGGCTCGCTGCTCAGACGGGTAAGCGAGGACGAATTTTTCGACTTTTGCCAGCGTCACAAAGATTTAAGAATCGAGCGGGAAAGCAACGGAGAAATTGTTATTATGCCCCCAACTTTCAGCGAAACGGGCGGAAAGAATTTTAGCATAGCGGTGAAATTCGGAATCTGGGCTGAAAAAGACGCAAGCGGCAAAGGTTTCGATTCTTCGTCCGGCTTCACGCTTCCGAACGGCGCGATTCGCTCGCCCGATTTGAGCTGGATAAAGCTCGAACGCTGGAATGCTTTAACCAAAAAGCAGCGGCGGAAATTCGCCCGCATTTGCCCTGATTTCGTCGTCGAGCTGCGTTCCGAATCGGACTCTCTGCCGAAGCTCAAAGCCAAAATGGAAGAATACATCGAAAACGGAGCGTCTTTAGGCTGGTTGATTGACCCGCTTGAACGCAAAGTTTACGTTTATCGCGCGGAAAAGGAGGTCGAGATTCTGGGAAACCCGGTTGAAGTTTCGGGCGAGCCGTTTTTGCAGGGGTTTGTGCTGAATCTGAGAGAGATTTGGGATTAAAGATTGAAAAGTAAAAATTCCGCCCGATTATTTAATTTTTAAAACATCGCGGAACGGAACGACGGCTATCTGGCATTCGTCTTCAAAAACTAATTTTCCTGGTATTTCCGCGGCGGTTAATTTTTCCACTCTGATTCCGTTTTCTTCTAAAATTTTTGTCAGTGCATTCATTTTCTCAAGAAATCCAATCGCCGAAACTTTAAACCAGAAATATGTGTGCTGCTGCTCGCTTCTTTTTGCCGGGTCGTCGTAAAATTCCGGGACGGGCAGATTTTCGTCGAACCATTCGATGAGTTTTTGCAGATTTTCCTTTTCCGCCGCGCCGATTTGCGAAAAATCGCGCACGTAATCCGCCGCGCGGAAAATGCCGGTTTCTTCTCTATTCGTTTGTCGATTAAAATATTTAACAATAAAACGGATGAACATTTTTGCGGTTTTCGCATTTTTCCGAATTCGGCTCTCGTTTTTGCAAATTGCTATTTACCATAAACCCGGAAAATATCAGCCGTCAAATAAACCGCCTGTTTACCGGAGTTTTCGGATAAACATTCGGCGGCGTTTTTGTTAAAGTTAAGGCACAAGGATTGCTCTCGGTCATAAATGTTATGCAATTTTCATTCGATACAAATTTAAACTTCATTGCCGAAAGGGTCGAAGCGGGCGCGCGTCTGACCTTTGACGAAGGCGTCGATTTATACAAAACCGGCGACTTGAACGCCCTCGGCAAGCTCGCCGATTTCGTGCGGCGGAAAAAACACGGGCGGACGACTTATTTTAACGTCAATCGCCATTTTAATCACACGAACGTCTGCGTCGCCGACTGCAAATTCTGCGGTTTTTATCGTCGCTCGCGCCAGCCCGACGCCTACACGCATTCGATTGAAGAGGGAATCGAAATCGCCCGCAGCGCCGTCCGCGAAGGCGCGACCGAGCTGCATATCGTCGGCGGCTTGAACACGAAACTGCCTTTTTCTTATTACACGGATTTGTTTTCGTCGCTGAAACGAGAATTTCCCGCTCTGCATCTGAAAGCCCTAACGATGGTCGAGCTGGATTTCTTCGCGCGGTTTTACAAGATGTCGGACGAGGAAGTTATCGAAAAACTGAAAGCGGCGGGAATGGACAGTTGCCCGGGCGGCGGCGCGGAGATTTTCGCCGAGCCGACGCGCTCGCGCATCTGCGACCACAAATGCGACGGCGCGCGCTGGCTCGAACTCGCCGGAAAAGTTCATCGAGCCGGGCTGAAGACCAACGCGACGATGCTCTACGGTCACATCGAATCAATCGAAGACCGCGTCGACCATTTCGTCAAATTGCGCGAGCAGCAGGACGAATCCGGCGGTTTCCAGTGCTTTATTCCGCTCGCGTTTTACCCGAAGGGCACGGCTTTGTCGTCGCTTCCCGGACCGGACGCGATTGATAATTTGAAAACCATCGCCGTCTCGCGCCTGATGCTCGACAATTTCGACCACGTCAAAGCCTACTGGGTGATGCTCTGCAAAGCGACCGCGCAGACGGCGCTGCATTTCGGCGCAAACGACGTTGACGGCACAATCACCGACGGCGGCGAATTGACGCACGCCTACTCGGTCGAAGAAGGCGGCGAAGCGAAAATGACGCGGGCGGAATTGATTACGATGATTGAAAAGGCGGGCTTTGAAGCCGTCGAGCGCGATACGGTTTACAATCGCGTCCAGCGAGTAAGCGCAAATTAAATGTCGGAGAGACGATTATGAGTGCGATTCCGAAAACTAAAATGTCGCCCGAAGAATATTTGGAGTTCGAGCGAAAATCCGAAGAAAAACACGAATATTTTGACGGCGAAATCTTTGCGATGTCCGGTGCGAAATGGAATCACAATGTGATTGCATGGAATATCGGCGGCGAGTTGAGACAAAAGTTAAAAGATAAGAAATGTTCAGTTTGTCCGGGCGATATGCGCGTTTTTGTCCCGAAAACCGGACTTTATACTTATCCGGATTTGGTTGTCGTCTGCGGCGAGCCGAAGTTTCAGGATAACGTTTTCGACACGCTTCTGAATCCGGTTCTTTTAATCGAAGTTTTTTCCGAATCGACTGAAAGCCGCGACCGCGGCAAAAAATTTCAGCATTACCGGAGCATCGAAAGTTTACGCGAATATGTTTTAGTCGCGCAGGATGAAGCTCGAATCGAAAAATATGTCAGACAAGGCGAAGGTTTCTGGGTTTTGTCCGAAGCGGTCGGGCTGGATTCGGAAATTAAATTCGATTCCGTCGATTGCCGGATTGCGCTCGGCGAAGTTTACGACAAGATAGATTTTTCCGATGAATGAAAAAAAGGCGCGGCAAAATCTGGTTCGTATTCTGCAAAACGCTCATGCGGGCGAGCTTGCCGCCGCTTACGCTTATCGCGGACACTGGAAATCGCTGCGCGAATCGGGCGAAAAAACGCACATAAAAAAAATCGAAGCCGAAGAATGGGCGCACCGCGAAAACGTCGGGCGCTGGCTGGCGGCGCTCGGCGCAAAACCGCGACCGTTAAGAGAAGCTGCGTTCCGGACAATCGGCAGAAGCCTGGGTTTGACTTGTTACGTTTCCGGCTGGTTTTTCCCGATGTATTTCGCGGGCAGGCTGGAAAGCCGGAACGTGCAGGAATACGTCGACGCCGCGGAATTTGCGAGAGAACTGGAAATGCCGGAATGCTTCGACGAAATGATGGAAATGTCGCGCGTCGAAGCCGAGCACGAAAATTTCTTTCGCAGAACCGTCGCCGAACATCGCTTATTGCCGATTACCAAAACATTTTTCAAATGGAGCTGAGAGGATTTTAGATTTTGGATTGGGAGCGAAATTCGGCTTGCTCCGGATGAATTTTTAAAATAATTTCCTTATCCAATCTAAAATCTGAAATCTGAAATCTGAAATCTGAAATCTGAAATCTAAAATTTCCCGATGCCTAAGAAACGCGGAAAAATTCAAACGAAAGCCGAATATTACGCCGTTCGCGCCCTGCTCGGCGCGGTCGGTTTATTGCCCCTGAGAGCGTCGATGAGCGCGGGAAAATCTTTGGGGAAAACAATCGTCAGCCTTTTTCCGAAGCTTAAAAAAACCGGGCGGCGCAATCTGGAAATCGCTCTGCCGGATTTGCCCGCCGAAGAAAAAGAAAAAATCCTCAGCGGCACGTTTGAATCGCTCGGTCGCCAGCTCGGCTTCGTCTCTCATTTCAGGGAATTTACGCCGGAGCGGGTGCGCGAGCTGGTCGAAGTGGTCGGCAAGGAGAATTTTGATAAAGCGCACGCGACCGGGCGCGGAATTTTATTTTTCACCGGGCATTTCGGCAGTTGGGAAATTTTTAATCTTCTGCCGCCCGCCTTCGACCAGACGATGAACATTCTCGTCCGGCGCATCGACAATCCGCTGGTGGAAAATTATGTCGACAGCCTGCGGACTCGTCTCGGCTGCGTCACGCTGGATAAAAAACAGTCGGCGCGAAAGATGTTTCGCGTGCTGGAAAACGGCGAGCTTCTGGGAATCCTGGCGGATTTGAACGTGCACGAGCGCGAAGGCGTTTTCGTCGATTTTTTCGGCATCCCGGCTTCGACGACGGCGAGCATCGCTAAGCTGGCTTTGAGCACGAACGCCTTCGTTTTGCCCGCTTTCGCCGTCTGGGAAGAAAAAAAACAAAAATACGTCGTGTATCTCGAACCGCCGATTGAATACGAAAAGACTGAAAATCCGGAAAGAGACGTTCGCGATTTGACGCAGAAAATTACGAGCGTCGTGGAAAAATACGTCCGCGCCTACCCGGAACAATGGCTCTGGATTCACAAGCGCTGGAACACGCGACCGAAAGGCGAAAAAGGACTTTATTAAACGCAAAACGCAAAATGCAAAATGCAAAATTAGCGGGCGAACGGCTTTTGAAAGCAGACAAACGTGATTTGAAAGCAGACAAATGCCTTTTGAAAGCAGACAAATGGCTTTTGAAAGCAGACAAATGGCTTTTGTCTTCGGACAAACGTGATTTGTCTTCAGACAGACGGCTAATTTTGCATTTTGCATTTTG
>DATHBC010000767.1:0-3458 GCA_035296345.1 Pyrinomonadaceae bacterium
ATCGAAGGCTTCAGCGATGCGCCCGTGCGCAAGGATTTGAATCTGAAAACCGGGGAATTTTTCTCGCGCCGCCGGCTGGACGAGGACGTGGCGGAAATTCGCGGGACGATTCTCAAACAGGGCTATCTCGCGCCGCGCCTGAATGAGCCGCGCGTCACCTTCGACCCGGAAAAAAATACAATCAACATCGAGCTGACCGGCGAAATCGGTCCGAAAGTCAACGTCAAGGTCGAAGCCGGCAGCGAAAAAGTCGGCGAGGGAACGCAGACGCGGCTTTTGCCGATTCGCCGCGAGGGAACGCTGGATTATTCGGCGATTATCGAAGGCAGCCGCCGCCTGAGAAATCATTATCAGGAAAGAGGCTACTTTTTCGTCGAGGTCGACGCCGTCTGTGCGGTAACGCCGGCGTTTCCGTCGACCGACGCCAATCCGGTGGAAAACAATTCGGAAACTTTGTGCGGCAGCTTAGCCGGTGAAGATTTGGACGCGCGCGCCGTCGATGTAACTTACCGCGTCAACCTCAATCGTCGCCTGCGGCTCGAAGACATTCGCATCGAAGGGACAAACAAAATCACGATTGAAGACATCGCCGCGGTGCTGAAAACGCAGCGCGCGTCCTTGCTCGGTCTGATTCCGCGTCTCGGTTACGGGCGCGGCTACACGAGCACCGAGATTCTGGAAGACGACCGCAAGCAAATCCGAGCCATTATGTATGAGCTCGGCTATCGCCGCGCCGAGGTGAGAGTTTTGCAGGGCGTCTCGCCGACGGGCGACGATTTGATTATCACTTTCGTCGTCACCGAAGGACCGCTGACGAGAATCAGCGAGATCGACATCGAGAGTAACAAGGCATTTGACGACGACCGTCTGAAACAGGAATTGCCGACGCTGGTCGGCAGAGAATTATCGCGGGCGCGGGCGAGAAACGGCGTGCAGAAGCTGACGGAATTTTACGCGAATCAAGGTTATTTCGACGCGCGCGCGACTTATTCGATAGTCGAATTGCAGCAGCCCGGTCAGCTTAACGCCGCCGGCGAAGAAGAAGTCAAAATCGTCTACAACATCGAAAACGAAGGCAAAAAAGTTTTCATCAACCGCATTCTGATAAACGGCAACGATTTGACCCGGCGCGAGGCGATTTTAAGAGCCGTCACGCTCAAGGAAGGCGAGCTTTTAAAAGCCGTCGATATTGCGCAGAGCGAGCAGCATCTTTACGGGACGGACGCTTTCGTGCGCGTCGAAATCAAGACCGAAGAAGCGGGCGAAACGCGCGCCGGCGACCGCCAGCGCGACGTTATCATCAACGTCGAGGAGCAAAAGCCGCGCATTTTAAATTACGGCGGCGGTTTTTCGACCGACGGCGGACCGTTCGGCTCGTTCGATATTCGCCACACCAATCTTTTCGGCAAGCTTCAGCAGGGCGGCGCGCTGGCGCGAATGAGCCGCCTGCGCCAGCTCGTCCAGTTGAATTATATCGACCCGCGCTTTGTCGGCGACGGCAGAAATCGTTTTGCGCCGCTTAACGTCACGGCGCAGTACCAGCGCGATTCGACCGTCACACGGTTTTTCCGCTCGGTCTTCGACCAGGGCACGATGGGCATCGTCCAGCGCATCGACGAGGAAGGCAATCCGATTGATATTTTCGGCAACGAGACGGGCGAGCCGACGATTAACCGGCTGACCGTGACGGCGGAAACGCAGCGCACCATCAGCCGCGAAACGCGCAGCATTTTGTTTGTCCGCTACCGTTTCGAAGACGTGCGGCTGTTTAATACCGAAAGCCTTCTGATCGGCGAATTGCTCGCGCCCGACGCGCGGATTCGCACTTCGGGATTCGGCGCGACTTTCGTCCGCGACACGCGGCAAAACTGCAACCGGCGCAACTCGCTTCTGGAATTAATCTCGAAAGGCGACCTCGGCGACCCGTGCCGCTACAGCCCGACCGACCCGACCAAAGGCAGCTATCTGACGACGGAATACAACGTTTCCGTTCCGTTTTTGGGCGCAAATATCGGTTTTCATAAGTTTCAGGGCAGCTTTCAGACTTATTACACGTTTCCGAAACTGAAAAACGCGACTCTCGCCGGGCGCGCTATTCTGGGTTTGGCGAGCGTCTACGCCGACGAGCCGCGATTTCCAGCCGGTTTCGAGGCTTTGAACGGCTCCCTGCCGATTAGCGAAAGATTTTTCTCCGGCGGCTCGACCAGTCTCCGGGGCTTCGACGCCGAATCGGCGGGACCGCGAATCGTTATCGTTCCGCAGGGAACTTTTCGCAACAGCGAGGGCGAGCAGGTCGTTCTGCGCCCGTTTACCGTGCCGTTCGGCGGAAATGCGCTGGCGATTGTCAATCTCGAAGCGAGAATGCCCGTTACCGAGGGCATCCAAGCCGTGCCGTTCTACGACGGCGGCAACGTTTTTCGCCGCGTCGGCGACATTTTCAATCCGCCCGACGTCGACCCGAACGACGTTCTGCGCAGTAACCTGCGAGCCGTCTGGACGCACACGGTCGGACTCGGTCTGCGCGTCAAAACGCCGATTGGCGGCGCGTTCGCGATTGATTTCGCCTATCTGACCAACCCGCCGCGCTTTCTGATTCCGCAGATAGACGGCACAAACGCGATTTTTCAGGTCAGGCAAACGCAGCTTCACTTCCGCTTTACGCAGACATTTTAAACAGGCGAAAACTGAAAGCCGAGAGACGCTGGATATTAGCTAATATCTAGAGTCTCTCGGCATCGCCGAGCACTTCTTTAAATACGCCAGCCAAATCGAGAATCGCTTTTTCGCCGTCGCCCGTGTAAACCGAGCCGTGCATTGTCGCCAGCGCCTTTGGTTTGAGCGCCGCCAGCGATTTCATGATTTTATCCGTCTGCGGCGTGTAGGGAATATAATTTGCCAGCGGACCTTGCTGATACTCGACCAACGTTTGACGGCATCTGTCGATAACGTCCCGGTCGGTCAGAGGCTCGACATCGCCGTTCTGGTGAAACAAATCCGAGCAGAAAAGCATCCCGCAAGTTTCCTCAAAAAGCAGCCCGGCTTCCCAGCAATGAGGCACGTGCGGCGTTTGCAGAAAACGAAAGTTATACTTGCCGGTCGAAAACCCTTCGCCGTCCATCAATCCGGTCGCCGGTCGCAGCGCGAAATCATCGACGCTGACGATTTTTCCGACAAAACTGCACACTGGCGTCGCTTCCGGCGCAGCTTTCTGCCATTCGGGCAGCGAGCCGCATTCGTCGGCTTCAAAATGGCTGAAACCAATCCATTTTATTTTTTCCGGCGCGATGAGTTTCGACACGGCTTCTTGCACAAGCGGAAAAAGGGCTTTCATTCCCGTGTGAAAAAGCAGCGGCTCGTCATCGCGGACGAGAAACTGCGCAAACTGCAAATTCGCTTCGGGAACAAAAGTCGAGATACGAAAAATGTCGGAAGCGATTTCCGTAATTTGAGTCATTTTA
>DATHBC010000768.1:0-10914 GCA_035296345.1 Pyrinomonadaceae bacterium
ACAATCAAACGGCGCTGTCCGGCGATTTAACACAAATTCCCTTAGGCAGTCTGGCGAGTTACATCGTCACTTCTTTTTCCACCGATTCGGATTACCGGAACAATAATATTTTAGGCTTGCCGACAGTCGTGCGGGTGAAAGACAGTAATAACGTAATCGTTTCACAAAGCGAAATGTCTTACGACGATCCTATGTACGCGAGCGGCAAACGCGGTTTGCCGACGACATCGAGAATATGGGACAGCACTAAAGGCTTGAGTACAAATCCAGGCGCATACATTGCCACTCACGCGACGTTCGACAGTTACGGCAACCGGACGGTGGCGACGGACGCGATGGGTAATTCGACGACAACGACGTATGATTCGACCTATCACGCTTTTCCGGTCAGCGTAACAACTGCCGCGCCCGACCAAAACGGCGGGACACACGGCTCGACGACGGGCTTTACAACGAGCATCGCTTACGATACTCCCGCTCCGTCGAAACCGCCGCTGGGTTTGCCGTTTTCGACAACTGACGGCAACGGTCAAACAACTATGATGGAGTATAACGATGAATTGCTCCGTCCGACGAAGGTAACTGCGCCGAATGGGCAGCAGACGATAACCGAATACGGTTCCGGAACGTCGGAAGCAACAAGCTGGGTAAAAGTGAAAACGCAGATTGACGAAAATAATTGGAGCGAGGCGAAAAGCTGGTATGACGGCATCGGCAGAACATATAAATCGGAAAAGGTCGATTCTCAGGGAAATGTCTTCGCTCTGACCTGTTACGACCAAATGGGTCGCGTCGAAAAAGTTTCCAATCCGTTCAGAAACGTCTCCAACCCGAATTGCTCCTCAAATCTTGAATGGACGGTGAATGATTATGATGATTTGGGACGCATTAGCACAATAACTTCTCCAGATTCGTCTGTCATGCAAACAGCTTACGGGCTTTCGACCTCGGGACTATTCGGCACGACCAAAACCGTCACCGACCAAGCCGGAAAGAAACGCAAAGGTATTACGGACGCACTTGGTAGAATGGTACGCGTGATAGAAGACCCGGACGGGCAGAATCTGCCGACCGATTATGTTTTCGACGCGCTCGGAAATCTGCGAAAAACGACGCAGGGCATCCAGAATCGCTATTTTTCGCATGATTCTCTGGGCAGACTGCTTCGCGCAAAACAACCCGAGCAGGATGTAAATACGGCTCTCGCATTGCCGGTCGCCGATTCCGTAACCGGGCATAACCAGTGGTCAGTCAGCTATAGTTATGACGACAACGGCAATATCTCTTCGACAACCGACGCGCGCAACAATACGGTAACGGCGACTTATGACCGCCTTAACAGGATAATTTTAAGGGATTATTCTGATACCGCAATGCCGGACGTATCTTTTTACTACGACGGGAAAGGCTTGAGTCAAACGCCGACTTGCCCGAACGATCCGACGAAAACGTGCGCCAACGGCAAAACGACGAAAGTTTACAGCAGCGTGTCGGAAACCAGATATACGAACTTCGATAAAATGGGCAGGCTGCTCGCCAGCCAGCAAATTACTGACGGGCAAACTTACAGCTTCGGGTATTCCTATAACCTTTCCGGAGCGCTGATAGAAGAAACCTATCCGTCTGGCAGAGTCGTCAGAAACACGCTCAATCAGGACGGTGAACTGTCGGTGGTGCAGAGCAAAAAGAACTCCAACGCGGGTTATTACGCCTACGCGACGCACTTTTCATACACTCCAGCCGGCATGATTGACAAAATGCGTCTGGGCAACGGAACCTGGGAGACTTATTCCTATAACAACCGTTTGCAGGTGAAAGAAATCGGACTGGGCAGAACCGATTCGCAAACCGATCTTCTGAAGTTGGAGTACGCCTACAACACGACCAATAATCACGACAACAACGGCAGCATGCTGAGTCAGAAAATCACCGTGCCGACTGTCGGCGGCAATCCCGGTTTCACAGCGGAGCAGACCTACACTTACGACGCGCTGAATCGTTTGTATTCGGCGACTGAAACAATTTCGGGACAACAGACGTGGAAACAAACTTTTGACTACGACAGGTATGGCAACCGACGCTTTTTAACGACGAACAACGCGACGACAACGCTCGGCAGTTGTCAAACAAAAGTCTGCAACCCGGAAATCAGCGCCAGTGACAACCGTTTCATCAAAGATCAGAATGGTGACAGCGTAAACGATTACGACTATGATGCGAACGGTAATCTGACGCTTGACGCGGAAAACCAAAGGTTCGTTTACGACACGGAAAATCGCCAGAAACAATTCTTTAAGGGAACAAACAATACTTCGACGCCCAACGCTACCTATCATTATGATGGTGAGGGAAAACGGGTCAAGAAAATAAGTGAAACGGAAACAGTCATTTTCGTTTACGATGTGGGCGGAAAACTTGCGGCGGAGTATACGACTGCATTGGCGCAAACGTCCCAAATTAGATATTTGACTATGGATCATCTGGGAAGCACCCGTGTGCTTACGAACGAGAGAGGTCAAGTCACGTCGAGAAAAGATTATGGCGCTTTCGGTGATGAAACACTTACACCGCAGCGAGCCGGCGGATTGTCATACTCTCCGGCTCAAGAGGAAATCAGAAAGGGTTTCACCGGTTACGAAAAGGACGATGAAAGCGGACTAGATTTTGCGCAGGCGAGATACTATAACTCTAATCACGGCAGATTCACCAGCGTTGATCCACTGACGGCGAGTGCTTCAATCAGAAACCCGCAGACGTTTAACCGCTATTCATACGTTTTGAACTCGCCCTATAAATTCACTGATCCTTTAGGACTATACCCGGCGGATATGGGAGTACACCAGACAACAAACGGTTTTGAGGCTCGGGAGAGTGACCGACAATCTCGCAAAGAATATTGGTCAGCAATGCATCCGCCGCCGCCGCCGCCGCCAATATCGCCGCCTACGCCCATCCTGCCTTTTGTTCCTCCTGCTGAACAAAATGCGGAGCCGGTACAAGATCAGGCGGGAACTATTGAAGGTTTTGTCAGTGATATGAATAATTCCCCAAGCAAGATAGGTCAAGTAAAAGGTGACGAGGCGGATAAGGCAATGAGACGTTTAGGCAAAACAGACCTTTTCGGTACACCTATGACAACCGGGTATTTCAATAAAAATAAGAATCGCTACGTTTATACCGAAAATGGCGGATGGATAGACATGGTTCACTTTCTATTTTATGCTAGTAAGGGTTACATGGCTAAAAAGAATGGAATGAAACATCCTATAGGCGAGGCGATGCAACAAGGTTATGCTCAAGAGGGTTGGATAGATGGAAAACATTCAAGTTACAGTTATGAGGACCTTCCAACCGATAAGTTTGGCGCAGATTTTGGCGTAAACTATTTTGACCCGAATAGTAATTCCACGCTGGGAGAACAAATTAATAGTTATTTTGTAAATCAGCTGAAAGCTGCCGCGCCGTCAAGTGCTCCGAACTGGAATAGTATGCCGAAAACCGACGATGGAAAATCTCCTCCGACCTTTACGAACAAGACTACGAAACCTTTATTTACGAAAGGAAATTAAATGAAAGTAATACGAAAATTTTTCTGTTTTTGCTTGCTAACGCTGGTGGCGTTTGCTTCTATATCTCAAGCATCATGTTCAGGAGTTTTTTTTCAAAGTAAGCAAAAACAGGCTATAGCGATAATCGAAAAAATTGAAGGGTTCAAAGTCAAAGAAAATAGACTTCCCAATTCTTTAAGTGAAATAGGTGTTGCCGAAACCGAAGAAGGTCCAATTTATTATAGAAAGATAAGCGAGACCCGTTATGAGGTTTGGTATGGAACTAAGCTGGGCGAGTCAGTCACTTACGACTCGGAGCGAAAAACATGGGAATAACAGAAATGAGCGTATTGCTTTTATCGGAATTCTGCATTACGGTTCGCCGGCGATTGCCGCCGGTTATTTGAAAATCATTTGCGGAGTTAGGATTAGAAGACATTTTCCGGATGCTTTATCAGCTTGGAAACTTTTCGAACCAAATAGTAACTCTTTCGTTTATAGTGCATTAAATAGAGCGGGTTTAAATCCATCTCAGAAAACCTTATGTTAGAGCTACGGGTTGGGCATCGCTCTGCCTCTAGCCGATGCCGATAAATTATCTTATAAGAACTCCACAAAGATAGTATGAAATTCTATTGTAAAAATAAATTACTGTCTTCGATCCTTTAACTCTTTACAAAATGCCCCTTTTGTAAAGAGTTCACAAAATCAACTATAATAAACATGGGATTTTGAGCAGCTCAAAAACACCCGCGCCAACTGCTGTAATGTAAAGAGTTGACTTGCCAATGGAAAATTCCGAGCCGAAAACAAAAAACAAGCCGTCGATTCACAAGCCAAAAATTTCTTAACCGAAGCAGAAATCAAAAAGTTTTTAGATGCCGCGCGCCGAGGTCGCCACTCGATTCGGGATTATTGTCTGATGTTGATGGCTTACCGGCACGGGCTTCGAGTCTCCGAGCTTATCGACATCCGGCTGAAGGATTTGGATATCGAGACGGGAAGAATTTTTGTTCGACGAGTCAAAGGAAGTCTTTCGACTCATCAACCGATGGAGGGCGATGAGCTGCGGGCAATCCGGGCTTGGCTTCGCGAAAGAGAAAGTTACCCGACAGCAGATTCAAATTATTTGTTTTTGGGCGAGCGCGGACCGCTGACCAGACAGGCGGTGAACTACGTGGTTGCTCAAATCGGGAAACGGGCGAAATTCGCCTTTGATATTAATCCGCATATGCTCCGGCGCTCGACCGGCTACTATCTGGCAAACAAAGGTTGCGACACCAGATTGATTCAGGATTATCTTGGACATAAAAATATCAGGCATACAGTTCGATATACCCGTACTGCCGCTACCCGCTTTGAAAATCTTTGGCGATAAATTTTTATAATTCCCGTTCGATTTCCAAATTTTTACTCTGAAGCCGCCAGAAATACTCTGGGCTTGAAATACTCTAGAACTAAAAATTTAGAAAAGTAAGCGCAGGTTAGTGAAAAATTATAGAATTGATTCTATAAAGCAATAATTTTCTATACAGCTATTGGAGCTGCAATATGTGAATGCGATTTATAATTTAGAATTTCAAAGTCTTCAAACTCATATTCAAAAATTGAATTAGGCTTACGCTTAATTTGTAATATGGGAAGGGAAAAAGGCTCTCTTGATAACTGTAATTTAGCTTGTTCTAAATGATTCAAATAAAGATGCACATCCCCTCCAGTCCAAATAAAATCACCTACTTCTAAATCACACTGTTGTGCAATCATATGCGTCAGTAAAGAATAGCTTACAAGATTGTAGGGTAATCCTAAAAAAGTATCAGCGGATCGTTGATATAGCTGACATGAGAGTTTTCCGTTGTCAACGGAAAATTGAAAAAGTGCGTGGCAGGGTGCAAGCGCCATTTTTTCTATATCGCCAACATTCCAAGCCGAAACAATATGTCTTCTTGAATATGGATTATTTTTAATTTGGCTGATTACGCAGTTAATCTGGTCAATCTCTTTTTTATCTGGAGTTTCCCATCGCCTCCATTGTTTACCGTAAACAGGACCCAAATCTCCCTTTTCATCTGCCCACTCGTCCCAAATACTGACATTATGTTCTTTAAGATATTTTATGTTAGTCTCTCCCCTTAAAAACCAGAGCAGTTCATAAATAATTGAACGCAAATGAAGCTTTTTAGTTGTTACGACAGGCAAACCCTCTGCTAAATTAAAACGTATTTGATAGCCAAATATACTTAATGTTCCAACTCCAGTTCGGTCATCCTTTTTACTTCCGTATTTAAGTAAGTGATCTAGCAGGTCCTGATATTGTTTCATAGAATGCCTTTTTATAAGTAAATGTGCTTTTAAGATAGTAATCCTATCGAACTAACTTAATAATTCTTGCGCCTTCCTTTGACTCGTGTTTTCTTTTCAGCTCCAATAATTCTATATTTAATCTGTTATTCTCTTCCTTTAAAATTTTTGTATCCTCTTCATAAATACTATTTGCGCTTAGTAATCCAGCCACTTGTTCTTTAAGCTCTAATACTTGATTGAATAGTTGTCCGTTTTGAGTTTGGTAATTTTTTATTAATTGAGAATTATTTTCACTGGCATTTTCATTATTATCACGTTCAGCAATATTGGCAACTTTAAGGCTTGATTCCATCCTTTTTGAATTTCTAGCCTTTTTTATTTCTTTCAACGCCTCTACTGAGCCTTTTCTATTATAAAGAGTCTTCCTTGAACATTTAGCTAACTCAGCAAGTTTATTTTGAGTAGCAGGAATTTTAGGATTTTGCTCAATTAACTGTAAAGCTTTAATAATATTTTCGGTTATTGTCTCAAAATCCTGTTGATTTCTCTCATCAAAAGGCAAGGACTTCAATTTTTTGTTCATGTTATTTAATAAAACTTAAAAGGTTTATTCAAACTGCTCTGGATTAATGTCGAGTTGTTCTAGCATAGCAGCATAGCTGTCACGAACTTTTATCCAATGCTCTTTTAGATAAATTTGGTCGGGTTCATTTATTTTACGTTTTGCGTCCAGATAATTACGTATAACGTCGTCCTTCCGTGATTCCGTTACAACAGAATGTTTACAAATATGAGGATTACAGTTAAGATCACCAATGCAAGGAGGGACTCCCTCCTCTTTTAAAGGCTCAATATGATTGCGTGTACAGTAACCAACACCTGTCTTAACAAGCATTACACCTGACTGCGCTAATTTAGCAATATAGTCTTCACGAGCGGCACCCTCCTTTGCTGCTCCCCTGAAAAATGCCTCTGTTGTATTCCTTTTAATAACCTATTGGAAATCCAGTTTTGGATATCCTTACGTGTGCAGATTCTCAAAATGTTATCTAGGCTTAACTCTCCGTGCTTCCTTTCTTCTACAAGCCAATTTAAGAAATCTTTGACATTACTCGCATATTGTTCAACAGTAGTTTGAGCATAGCGCGGTTCTTTAGAAATATATCGTAACCACCTTGTTGGATGTTCGACAATAAAGCCATTATAGAAATAAGTTAGTATTTTTGATCCACTTATTTCGTTAATACTAGCAACAGAGACTGGAGATTTTTGATTAGGCACGTCAACTCTTTATAAATTTTCATAAAGAGTATTACTAGAACCTTTGAAAAATCAATAATAGATTTGTATATTACACAATTTAGTTTTGGTTCCTAAAAAGAAAAGCGTCGGCGCTGCGTTGATAAAGCTGGCAGTGCAGCGTTTTTTCGTTTTCGATTTTGAATTGAAACAGCGTGTGACACGGCGGCAGGGCGACTTCGTCGCAGGTCGCCGGGTTCCAGCCCGTGACGATAAGGCGACGCGAATTAGGATTTTTTTCGATTTCGCTAATCAATCGCCGAATCTGGTCGACGCCGTTCATTTGCGGGTAATCGCCGCCGCAGCTCCGCCACAGATAACCGTAAACCGGACCTAAATCGCCCGCGCCGCGACCGAAGCGCGCCGTCTGCTCCGGCGTCGCCCATTCCTGCCAGATGTCCACGCCGCGCGCGCGCAAATTTTCCTCGTTCGTATCGCCGCTCAGAAACCAAGCCAATTCTTCAAAAATCCAGCGAAACGGCACGCGCTTGGTCGTCACAATCGGAAAGCCGGCGCGCAAATCAAAGCGCGTTTGATAGCCGAAAACGGAAATCGTGCCGACGCCGGTGCGGTCTTCGTGGCGCGTTCCCTTATCTAAAATATGCCGTAAAAGTTCCTGATATTGTTTCATCTGAATTTGTGCAAATTTCTGCTTAAAGTTACCATAAGAAAGCCGCGAATCGTAAATCGTGAATCGTAAATAGCGAGCCGAAACCTTCTTCTATTTACGATTCACGATTTACGATTCGCGCAGGATTTATGTCAAACAAACTGGAAGTCAGCTTTAACAGTCCGCAGTGCGGCTGGATGTCAATCGGCTTTGACGACGGCTTATCCGAGTTTCACACGACGACCGCGCACGCGCCGCACGAAAAAGCGCTGGCGGAGCTTTTGCTGATTTTGTCGGCTTTGCTCGACCCGCAATCCGCGCCTCGGGATGAATACGTTCTGCACTGGAATCGCAGCCCGGAAGAATTCGATTTTTATTTTGCGCGGACGGGCGAAAACGTTTTAATGGAAATTTATCAGTATCCGAGCCGGCGGCAGCGCGAGCCGGAAAACCGCGAGAAAGTTTTCGCGCACCGGGGAAACTTGCGCGACGTCGCCGAGGCTTTTCATAAAACCTTCACGCAGCTTTACAAAGACCGCGACACGGACGAGTTCGAGTTTAACTGGCGACAGCCGTTTCCGCTCGCCGAATTTGAAATTTTTGAATCCAATCTGAAAACCGCACAAACTTAAATCTTCGGGGAAATAAAAATTTGAGACACTCAAGCCGAAACGGGCGGCGTCAACGAAGAAAACCGTCAAAGAATCGACGAATTGCTTCGCCGGTCGCGGCGCTCATCGCATCAGGCGGTAAATCGAAAATAGCTTCAGCCGCGGACGAACACCGAGAGCGCGAATTGAGAAAATGTTCTTATTCGTGTAATTTGTGTTATTCGCGGCTGATTTAAAATGAAAGAAAAACTTTTGGATTTTTTAGCCTGCCCGACGTGCGGCGGCGACATTCTGCTCTCATACGCGGGCAAATACGAAGACAGGGAAATTATCGAGGGCGTTCTGGCGTGCAAAAAATGCCTGCGCGAATACAAAGTCGCGCGCGGCGTTCCGCGCTTTGCCGATTTGTCGAAAATCGAGCAGGACAAAGCCGACACGGCGGAAAATTTCGGCTGGCAGTGGACGCATTTCACGCAGGCTGACGAAAAATACGCCGCGCAGTTTCTGGGCTGGCTTCAGCCGGTCGGGGAAGATTTTTTCAAAGACAAAATCGTCCTTGAAGGCGGCTGCGGAAAAGGTCGGCACACGACACTGGCGGCGAGTTGGGGCGCTCGCGAGGTCGTCGGGATAGATTTGAGCGCGGCGGTCGAATCGGCGTTTCAGGCGACAAGGAATTTACCGAACGCGCATATCGTGCAGGCTGATATTTTCAAATTGCCTTTCAAGCGCGCTTTCGATTACGCTTTCTCGGTCGGCGTTCTGCATCACACGCCCGACCCGAAAGGCGCTTTCGTCTCGCTCGCCTCGAAAGTAAAAAAAGGCGGGCACATTTCCGCGTGGATTTACGGCGCGGAAAACAACGAGTGGATTACGCGCTACGTCAACCCGATTCGCGAAGGCTTCACGTCGAAAATCAGCCAGCCGACGCTTTATCAATTATCGAAACTGCCGACGCTCGGCGTTTTTCTCGCCTCGAAACTCGTTTATAAACCTCTGGACAAAACGCCAATCGGCAAAAAGCTTTTTTATCACGAATACCTGACTCACCTCGGCACGTTCGGCTGGCGCGAGCAGCACAACATCGTCTTCGACCACCTGGTCGCGCCGACGGCGTTTTATATTTCGCGCAGGGAATTTGAGGATTGGTGGAAAGAGACGGGCGCGAAAGACGTCGAGATTGTCTGGCACAATCAAAATTCGTGGTGCGGTTTCGGGAAGATATGAAATTCGATAAAGGAATCAGGAAAAAATATCGCCAATCAATCGAAGCAGCTTTTGAGACGATTCTCGACAAGGGCGACGATTTTCACCGCTGGATGATAGAAAACATCGTCGAATCGGAAATGCTCGTCTGCGTTTTTCCGGTCAGCAAGGTTAACGCTTCGGGCATCACGGGCGTGATAAATCCGCGCGAGACGAACGAGAAAATCGAATCGGAAATATTGAGCGCGCGCGAGGCGCTCGGCGAGGTTTTTATCACGATTGCCGAAGAGACGATTGACACGGGCGGGCAGCGCGGCTGCGAGGGAACTTTCGTCCACGAAGGTCGCCACGCTTTCGATTTCGCGCAGACGATTGCCAGTTTTTCCGATACTGCCGTTAATCCGCTGAGCCTGTACGACCCGACGCTTTACGAGCTGGAATGGGAAGCGCACAAAACGGCGGGCGATTACATGCTGCAAATCAACCGCGACGAATATTTGCGGGAAGGCTTGGATTTAATGATTCTGGCGCGCGACGACGCGGGCAGATGTTTTGTCAGCGACGAAGGCATCCGGCGCCGCCTGCGCGAAAGCTACGGTCTGGAAGAACACGGCAATCGCGGAAACTCGGTCAGCCAGATGTTCGGTCTGCGGCACAGGTAACTTTTAGTGATAAGTGATAGGTGATAGGGAAGAAGAAGTTTCTTCCTCATAACTTATCACCTATCACTTATCACTTATTACTGTTTTGTATAAATCCTCTTCTCGGGTAAAATCTTTTTTTCATATTTAAAATTGAGGTTGTAATGTAATGCTCAGATTTTTTAAATTCTCTTTTCTGCTCACCGTTTTTTTCAGCCTGTTCATACAGATTTCCGCGCAAAACCAAACGCTGAAAGATTTGCTGGAATCAGCCGGTGTTAATGAGCGCGCGGGAAACTACGCGCGCGCCGTCGAAGATTACGAAGCGTTGGCGCGTCTTAAACCGACCGCCGTCATCTATCATGTGAAACTGGCGGAAAATTATTTGCGGCTCGAACGCGATTCGGAAGCGATTGCCGCCGCGCGAAAAGCCATCGAGCTGGAGCCGAAAAACAGTTTCGCGCACTTTTTTGTCGGAAAAGTTTTCTTCGAACTCGGTCAGCATGAGGAAGCCGCGCAGAGCTTTCAAAAAGCAATCGAACTGGATTCGAAATTTGCCGAAGCGTTTTTCTATCTCGGCGCAAGCGAAGCGAGACGGGGAAAATCGGAAAACGCGATTGCGGCGCTGCGGCAGGCAATCGCGCTCGCGCCCGACAGTTTTAATTACTATATACAGCTCGGCGAGGTTTTGAATGAAG
>DATHBC010000769.1:0-2512 GCA_035296345.1 Pyrinomonadaceae bacterium
CGGGCAATCCGCGTCGAGCGGCGCGGTGTCCTGCAAAAATCTCGCGTTGCGAATATTGATTTTTCCGCCCGAGGTAAACGCGCTGCCCGTGCGCCCGTTGCGCGTCGGAATCACGCAGTCAAACATATCGACGCCGCGATAAACCGCCTCGACCAAATCTTCCGGCGTCCCGACGCCCATCAGATAACGCGGCGCATCTTCCGGCATCTGCGGCGCGACCGATTCGATAACGTCATACATCACGGATTTTTCCTCGCCGACGCTCAAGCCGCCGATGGCGTAACCGTCAAAACCGATTTCGACGGTTTTATCCAGGCTTTCCCGCCGCAGGGGCAGATGACTCGCGCCCTGTATGATTCCGAATAAGGCTTGCCGTCCGTTCAGATTTTCCGCTTCGATAAAACCCGTATCCTGACCCTCGTTTTGCAGTTGATTGAATCTGTCTTTCGACCTCTGCGCCCAGCGCGCCGTCATTTCCAGACTTTTCCGCGCGGCTTCGAAATCGGCTTGACCCGGCGGGCATTCGTCAAAAACCATGACGATTTCCGAGCCGAGCGCCGCTTGAATCTCCACGGAAATTTCCGGCGACAAAAATCTTTTGCCGCCGTCGATGTGCGAGCGAAACTCGACGCCTTCTTCTCTCAGTTTCCGCAAATCCGTGAGCGAAAAAACCTGAAAGCCGCCCGAATCCGTCAGGAGCGAGCGATTCCACGTCGAAAATTTATGCAGACCGCCGCAGGCGCGAATCACTTCCGCGCCCGGACGCAGGAAAAGATGATAGGTATTTCCCAAAATAATCCGCGCGTCCAGCTCGTTTTCCAGCCATTCGTAACGCACGCCTTTGACCGTGCCCTGCGTTCCGACGGGCATAAAAACAGGCGTTTCAATCACTGAACGCCGCGTCCGCAAAACGCCCGCCCGCGCCTCGCCTTCCCGCGCGGTCACTTTCCATTCAATCGGTTTCATTTCAATTACGAATTTCAAATTACGAATTACGAATTACTTTTAGTCGTGATTTGAATTCTACCTATAATTTTGAGTAGTTCTTCTACATCATCTAATAAACTTTTAGTTTGTGTATTATCAAAATATTCAGTCGCGTTAAGAAGTCTAATCCAGTATCTTGTTTCTCTGGCTTCTTTATAGGCAACGGCTAGTTTTGAGATAAAATCTGCTTTTGATTGTCCGCCAACGGCTTCTTCTGAATTTGCTCCAATAGAGGTTCCGCTTCTTAAAAATTGCTTAGAGAGAACAAATTCCTTCTTTTCTTCAACCAGATACTTGTATGCTTTGACTACTCTGATAGCAAAAGCAAAACTTTTTTCCAGCAAAACATTTTCTTTCATAGGGCTTTTATCATTCGTAATTCGTAATTCGTAATTTGAAATTCGTAATTCATTTTCTCTTTCCGATTAGCGCCCAGATTCTTTGTTCGCCGACCGCAATCTGCGAGGCGATTCTGCCGTTTTCGTCGACCAGCACGGCGGACGGCGTGCCTTCCATTCCGAGCTTTTGCACCACTTCGCGCTCGTCGTCCAGAATGATGGTCGACTTAAAGCCGAGCTTCTGATTTTCCGCAGCCTCGCCGCGCGACAAAAGAAGTAAATTCGGTTCGCCCGCGCCTTTTGTCTGTTCCCACCGGCGCAAATCTTCGAGCATCTGCGCGCAATAGCCGCAGGTGTTGCTCCAATAGGTGACGAGCGTTTTTTTGCCTTGCAGCGCGCCGGCGTCCAGCGTTTTGCCCGTTATGTCGCTGAGCGAAAATTCGGGAAACGCCTCGCCGATGTTCTGATTTTTGCCGTTTGTGATAAAGCGGATTTGCGCCGTTTCGGCTTTGATTTTTTCCACCAGCTCGCGAATTTTCACGTCGCCGAAAGACGGTTCGCTGCCGACGTTGCCGTCCGCGTTGACGAGAAAAGCGGTCGGCGTCCACGTCGCAAAATACATCTCCGCGACTTCGCGCTCTTTCTGCAAAAGAATCCGTTTAAGCCCCGCGCCCGCAAATTTTTCGATGTTTTCCTTTGCCCTGCCGCTGCTGATAAAGACGAAATTCACGCGGTCTTTCAACTCCTGCCGCCACGCTTCGATTTCCGGCAAAAGCGCCTTGCAGGGATTGCAGCTCGGGCTGATAAAGAAAAACAGAAGCGGTTTGTTTTGCGCTAAAAGCGCGTCCAGAGAAACCGGTTTTCCGTTTAAATCCGGCAGCGTAAAATCCGGCGCGGGCGCGCCAATGGGCAAGCCGTCCTGCGGATGAATCAATTCCTCGCGCACGAGCTCCTTTCCGCCTTCATGCGCGGTCAGTTCCAGAATCTCGATGCGCCGCATAATCTGCCGCTGCTGCTCGGAAATCTTTTTTAAATAAAAAAGGGCGGCGACCAAAAGACCGATTATCGCCAAACCTAAAATAACCGACATAAAACTTCCTTCCGCCAAAAAACCGTTTTCGGACGAACCCGTAAGGCTCAAACCCTGATTTTCCCTGCCCCGCGCGACGAGGAAAAGCGCCAGTATC
>DATHBC010000770.1:0-4318 GCA_035296345.1 Pyrinomonadaceae bacterium
GTGCCGACGCTGCCGGTCAGGACGTTCAGGAAATGCAGACAGCGCGCGACCGCCCATCCGCCGAGATTGCCGCTGCCCGCGCTGCGCCAGTTGTGCGCCGAAAACCGGGTTCCGGCGCGCCCGATTTGCTGCGCGACTTCCCGAATCATCGCCGCCGAAACGCCGCTTTCTTTTTCGGCAAATTCGGGCGTGTATTCGGCGTAGAGCGTTTCCAGCTCGGAAATAAAATTCTCGAAAGTAATCTCGACGCCCGGATTCATCTGCTCCAGAGATTCGCGCCAGTTCACCCAGTTTCGCAGAAAATCCTCGTTGTAAAGCCGCTCGCGAATCAGGATATTCGCCATCGCCAAAAGCACGGCGGCTTCGCTGCCCGGATACGAAGGCATCCAGTAATCAGCCATCGAAGCCGTATTTGAAAGCCGCGTGTCCATCACCGCCAGCTTTGCGCCGTTCATCATTCCCTCGATAATGCGCTGCGCGTGCGGGTTAAAATAATGACCGGATTCGAGATGCGCGCTGATTAAAAAAATAAACTGCGCGTTGCCGTGGTCGGGCGAAGGACGGTCAGCGCCCTGCCAAATCGCGTAGCCGAAGCGCGCGCCGGCGGAACAGATATTCGTGTGAGAATTGTGCCCGTCAACGCCCCAAGCCTGCAAAATGCGGTCGATAAACCCTTCGTGACCGGGACGCCCGACGTGATAGACGACTTCATTTCTTTTATCTTCCAATAAAGCCTTGCGAATTTTCGCGGCAATATCGTCCAAAACCTCGTCCCACGAAACTCTCTCCCACTCGCCCGCGCCGCGCTTTCCCTTGCGCCGCATCGGATACAGAATGCGGTCGACGTCCGTAATCTGATTAATCGTCGCCGGACCTTTCGCGCAGTTTCGCCCGCGGCTGCCCGGATGATAAGGATTGCCTTCAAACTTGCGAACCTTCAGCGTTTCCTTTTCGACATAACCGAGCAGCCCGCAGCCCGCCTCGCAGTTAAAACAGGTCGTCGGGATAATCATGTAATTTTTCTTCTCGCGCCTTTGCCCGCTCAAAGCTTCGTATTCCGTCCAATCGTCCCATTTCTCCGGCGGCGGATAAGATGTCAATTCGCCCGCTTCGGTCAAAGGCGGCAGAAAATCCGTTTCCGCCGCATCGTCGTGCAGATTTTCGATTAAATGAAGTTTTTCGGCAATGCGCTCAATCAGCGACGGTTTATGTTTTAACATGAAATTTTTAGCTAATAATGTTTTTTAATTTACCGGCTGCCAGATAAATTCACCTGTTTTATCTATGTATCCCCATTTGCCTTCGGCGTCGAAGTGACCTATTAAATCATCAAATGACTCTGCGTCGGAACTTACCAAAGCAAGTCCGTCTAAAAAGTCGTAAACTTTACTGAATTTCGGTTCTACGACAAATTTTCCTGTTTTATCAATAAATCCCCATTTTCCATTGACGGCGACCGCTGCCAGAGACTCGGAAAAACTTTCGGCTTCATCAAATTGAGGCTTAATTATAAAGTTTCCTTTTTTGTCAATAAATCCCCATTTTTCTGAAATTTTGACGGCAGCCAGCTCTTCTTTAAAGTAATATGTCCAATCGAATCGAGGCTCGATGACCATTATTCCCGTTTTATCAACGAAGCCGAATTGGTAGTTCTCTCCCTTTTTTATTCCGACAGCCGCTAATCCTTCAGAGAAAGGCTGGGCGGCATCGTACTGAGGTTTAATTACAATCTTACCCGTTTTATCTATGTAGCCTTTTTTATGCCGGGAAGCCTTCGAGTTATCCGAGAATGTAACCGCTGCGAGTCCTTCGCTGAAAGGGCTCGCCTCAGCAAAGTGCTTATTGATGACGAATTTCCCCGATGTATCAATAAATCCCCATTTATCTGCGACGACACAAGCCAAGCCTTCCGAAAACATACAAGCTCCCCACATTTCAGGATAATCAATTACAAGCTTCCCTGTTTTATCAATGTAGCCTTTAGTGTATGGCGACCTGGTGGTGACGTTTCCGCGAGCCAGCCCGTCGGTGAAACCGTTAATTGGTTCAAAATCTTTGGGTTCGATTACTACTTTACCGGTTTTGTCTATAAATACTTTCTTCCCGTTCAAAGAAACCAGCGCCAAGCCTTCTGAAAAATCCTGCGCGTCGACGAATCTCGGTTCAATGACAACGCTGCCTTTTTTATCAATGAAACCGAATTTTCCGCCTTTTAAGATTCGGAATAAGTGAACCGGCGTTTCAGTTTCCTGAGCAGAGGCGATAGATGCGCTTGGCTGTCGATGGTTACAGCCGACGGAAAACATTAAAAAGTTAAGAAAAATAATCAGCGTCACAAACTTCATAACTTTTACCTGGCGGCAATCAACTCAGCGGAATCATCTGCGGCGCGCGCACCCAGATGTGTTCGGCGATGTATAAGCCGACTAAAATCAAAATTCCAGACAACGCGGCGGTTACCGGCTGACCGAAAAATAAAAGAACGAGCGGCAGAATGTTTCCGACCAGAACCATTCCAGCCCAGAACGGGACGCGGAAGCGTCCGTTAGTAATCAGCTCGATGGTCGCTCTGGCGTCGTCGGTCGTGTGCGCCGTCCAGAGTTCGACGGCGAGAGTGACCAGATGAACGATTAGCGCGCCGATTGCCAGAAAACGCAGATTTTTCAGCCAGTCGGCGTTTTCGGTTAAAAACATTCCGGCAAGGGCGAAAACGGCTAGACCAGCCATGACGGAATGCAGAATCATATGCACGCCGAGCATCGGGCTTTGCCAGAAATCTCTGCCTTTCGCCTGCGCGAAAAGAAACGCCGTGTAAACCGCCGTGAGCAGCGCGAAAACGACGCCCGTCCATTCGAGAAATGGCAATGCAGAATTTATCGCCAGTAGTTTTGCCGCCCACCAGAGCGAGAGAATCAAGCCGTAGACGGTGATGAAATACGCGCCGCGCACGAGCCACGATTTCCACTGCGGGCGCAGCAGGACGTATAAAAATCTTTCGGGTCTGCCGAGGTCTTTGATAAGCAGCAAGCCCGTGATGCCGAGAAAAACAATCGCCAGCGCCGCGCCGGTTCTTCCGACCGAATCCGGCACTTCGCCCGCGAATAATTTCAAGCCGAGAAACGGGACTAAAAACGCGCCCGCCGCAATCGCTTTCGTCCAGACGTAAGCCGTCACTTCCCAGCCCCAGAGGACGCCTTTGCCGGGCGCGTCGTAAACGCGGCGGGCTTTTTCCTTTGTGCCTTTGCCGCGCGTTCGGGATTCGATTTGATAGAGAGCCTGCGGCACGCTTTTGTCGGCGTTGGTTCGGATGCGCTCCTCGGCGAATTTCGCGTAATGTCCGACGCCCGACGCTTGGCTCGACCACATATAGCCCGTGTCGGGATTGGCTTCGGTCGGCTTCAGCGAGGCGGCGTCGCCCTCGATGTAATAAAGCTTCGGCTGCGTGCCTTTTTCCGGTTTGCGAACCTGGACGGATTCGCGCGCCAGAAGCTGAGAAATCTCGCTCAAAGGATTGTCCATATCGCCGGAGATGATGGCGTGTTCGGGGCAGACGTTGACGCAGGCAGGCTCCAAGCCGATGTCCGTGCGGTGCGAGCAGTAATTGCATTTCGCCGCCGTGTGCTCGTCCGGGTGCATGTAAAGCGCGTCGTAGGGGCAGGCTTGCGTGCAGGCTTTGCAGCCGATGCAGCGGCGCGTGTCGAAATCGACGATGCCGTCTTTGCGGGTGAAAAGCGCCGTCACCGGGCAGATTTCCACACACGGCGCGTCGGCGCAGTGATTGCAGCGCATCACGCTGAACAACCTGCGCGTGTCGGGAAAAGTTCCCTTTTCGATATACTTTACCCAGGTTCGATTGACGCCGACCGGAACTTCGTGCTCGGATTTGCACGCCACCGTGCAGGCATGACAACCGATACACTTCCGGTTGTCGATGATAAAACCATAGTTCATATTAAGTAAGCTCTCGATGGTTTCCGCAGTAATATTTCCGCACATTTTTCTGAACGCCGAATGTGCGGAAATAAGCGTAACTTCGTGAAACTATAATAAACTAATTCAATAAAAAAGGGCGAAGCAAAACCGCCCTTTTTTATCGCGCGCTTTTTATCCGATTCAATCGGCGAGCAACGGCAAATCGCCGTCGGCGCGAAACCGCGCGGCGGAAAATCGGGTCGCGCTTTTGAGCAGATAGCGGATTCCTCCGGTCGGGCGGAAGCCCACAGCCGAAAAAGGTGAAAAAGCGACTGATTTATGCTCAACTCACTTTTTCACCTTTCCGCTTTTCCCCTTTTTTACTTCTAATTTTTGAACCAGCTTT
>DATHBC010000771.1:0-4634 GCA_035296345.1 Pyrinomonadaceae bacterium
ACCGGAAGTTCTTGGAGGTTTATTAGCAGGCGTTACTGTTTCAGGTGTGATGATGGGAATGTTCCAAAACAATGCTGGTGGAGCCTGGGATAATGCTAAAAAATCATTCGAAGCCGGCGTGGAGATTAACGGGAAAATGCAGTATAAAGGCAGTGAAGCTCATAAAGCGAGCGTGACGGGCGACACCGTCGGCGATCCGTTCAAAGATACTTCGGGACCTTCCATGAATATCCTGATTAAGCTGATGAGCATTGTCGCCTTGATTATCGCTCCGCACATCTCGCTTAACGCAAATAGAAATGCTCCGCACGCGGAGTTAACTCCAAAAGTTAAAGTGGAACAAACAGTTAAACTTCATACTGAAAGATAAAAAAATTGAAGAAATAGCAAATAAAAAAGCCTCAATTGCGGGGCTTTTTTATTTGTTAATGAAAATTTTCAATTAAAGCTTTCAGCGATAAAATTAACCGGTGAAAAAGAGGTTGAAATTCAGCCGCGAATTTTCATGATTTCAGGGATAAATCAAAATAAAGACACGCGTTATCTGCGAAAACCGGCGGCTTATTTTCTTTTTCGCTCTCTGCGTTAAAATATCTGCATGAAAACTCTTAAAGTGCAATCAAAACAGCGCGAGGAAATGATTGAAATCACGCCGGAAGTCGCAAATCTTCTGCCGGAAACGGGCGACGGCGTCTGCGTTCTTTTCACGCAGCACACGACGTGCGGCTTGACGATAAACGAAAACGCCGACCCGGACGTCAAACGCGATATGCTTTTGTTTCTGAAAAACACGATTCCGCAGTTTTACGAAGGTTTTCGCCATTTCGAGCACAATTCCGACGCGCACATCAAATCCTCGCTCGTCGGCTCGAGCGTCACCGTTCCGTTTGAAAACGGCAAGCTCCTGCTCGGTCGCTGGCAGGGCATTTACCTGTGCGAGTTCGACGGCGCGCGGGAAAGAAAAGTTCTGGTGAAAATTCTTTAGCCGCGAGCAAAGAAATAGCCACGAAAGAACACGAAAAAAGCACGAAAGGTAAGAAAAATCAGCCGCGAATAAGCGTGAATGTCACGAATTATTTTATTTCTTTTATTCGTGATATTCACGCTTATTCGCGGCTAAATTTTTTCGTGTTTCTTTCGTGTCTTTTCGTGGCTATTTCTTCTTTCGCGGAAAAACCAGAATCGCGTCGCTGACGCTTCTTTCGCCTTCCTTGTCCGAAGGACGATTAACGATTTTGCCGTCCAGAAACATCGTCGTCGAGCCGCCGCCGTCCAGATTCATCGCCTCGACCGCGCCGAGTTCCAGTAAAAACGCGGCTAATTCGTTCAGATTCATCCCGACGCTGTAACCTGCCTGCCTGCCGTCGACCGTCACCATTAAAAATTTCCCGTCTTTTAATTTCGCGACCGCCGTGCGCGGGTGGCGCGTCTCGACAAAGGCTTTTGAAGATTTTTCCTCTTCCCAAGTGATTTTTATCCGCCCGCTTTTGATTAATTGTGGTACGCCGCCGACAATATCTTCGGCTTTCTCGAAAATTCCAACGTCTGTCGTATCAGGCGAATGGGAAATAAATTTGACCTCTTCTCGATGATAAATTTCCACCTTTTGTCCGACTCTAGCCAGACGCGAAATTTCGTCGCGCATTTTTCCACTTGACGAAAGAACAAAACCGTCCGGCGGAATCTGTACACTTCCTTTGCCTTCAAAGATTTGAACGATTCTTTCGTTTCTGACGACGACTTCAATTCCGTTTGGTGCCGTTAAAGTCGTGCGGTGAAATTCAGGCGTATATTTAATTAGTTCATTATCACCACGCTGACGGTTTATTCCTGAAATCTCAAATGTTCGATTTTTTATTTTGACAGATTCGCTCAAAGTCTGTTGTCCGAAAATCGTTTCGGTTTTTTCTTTTCCGTTGATAATTCCCAGCGCAGTTCGATTGGCATAACTTTCGCTCAAAAGTTTTCCGTCAATTTTCAAAATGCCTGTCGCATCGCCCGCAAAAATGCTTCGGTCAAGCCGGAAAAAACCGCCGTTAACTGCCGCAATCGCTCCGTATCTGGTTGCTATCGAAGAAGTTTTTTCCAGTCCGATTGCGGCGTCCATCGCGTGCGCGACGTCGAGCCGGACTTTCGTTAAATCGAGCCGTAATAAATTGACGTGAAGCGGCTCTTCCTTTGTCCCGCGCGTCACTTCGGCGTATTCGACGCCGTCCTGAATCGTCCTGAAATCCTGCGCGGAAATCGAAACGAAAAGAAAAATCGTCCAGAGCCGGACGCAGATAAATACGGATAGTTTTCTCATAAAGATTTGCGCCTGCCGCTGCGGCGGCGGCGAGCTTTGGTTTTCGCGATTTGCCGGCGCTTTTATATAAAAATTTATCACAAACAAGGTGCGCGGCTGAAAATAAATTTTCGCGTGCCTGTTACTTTTTCCTTCAGAAATTCGCTATAGCAATCAGGAGCAGGCAGAATGCTCCGGCAATTATTTATTTATTCAGTCAAAGGAGCGATTTTTCAAATGATAAATCATATTTCAATCGGAGTTCACAACCCGGAAAAGGTCGCCGGAGTTTTAGCCGAATTGTGGAACGGGACGGTTATTCCTTTTCCGCCTTGTCCGAATTCCTATATCGCGCTCGCCAATGACGGTCGCGGCACGGGCGTCGAAATCACGCCGGCAAACACGGTTTTAGTGCCGGGCGAAGGCTTGCCGCCCGCGGAAAATTTCGACGCGGCGACGCCGACCGAAGAATACGAAGCGAAATTTGTCGCCGAGGATTACGCGCCGCGCTACACGGCGACGCATCTGAACATCAGCACGCATTTGAGCGAAGCGGAAGTCAAGGCAATCGCCGAGCGCGAAGGCTGGCGCGTTCTGACCTGCAATCGCGGCGGAGGCTTGTTTCAATTAGTCGAGTTGTGGGTTGAAGACCGTTTTATGCTGGAAGTGATGACGCCGGAACAAACGGCGCGCTACGTGGAAATTTTCAGCCCCGAATCAATCGCGTCGATGCAGGAGCAGTTTATGGAAAATATGCCGCCCGCGCCCGCCGCCGAATTGAGTCTGGTCGGCTAGGTTAATGGATGCGGGACGCAAAATGCAAAGCGCAGGATATGAGGAATCAGAATTTAAGAATTAAGTTAATCCTTCCGTTTTGCGCTTTGCGTTTTGCATTAATAAACGTTCTGCATTTTTAACGTTTCCGTTTTTTCTTAATATCCTTTCTCACCTCGTCTAAATTTACCGGCATTCCGGCAACCGGCAAGTCGGAAATTATGAACTGCCCCACCGAGTATCTTTCAAAACCGGCGTCGCCCTCGAAACTTTTCGCCGCCCGTGTAAACGACTCCGGTAAGGATTGAACCGGCATCGCTTCGGGGTCAATCGAGGTTTCCGCGCGCGGCTGGTTAAAAGCGAAAATTCCGGCAAAAATTCCGGCGCAGAGCGAAACAAACGCGGTCGCCGCGCGGGACATGCGCCGCTTGACCGCCTGCCAGCCGACCGGACAATCTTTCGTCAAAATCGTGCCGTCCCGACGGCGATAAAATCTGACGCAGACGCGACCTTCCGAAGCGAGCAGAAGATTTTCCGCCTCGTCGCGCGTCATGCCCGAAAGATTATAGACGTTCAGACTGCACGCCGAGCAAAAACGCCTGCGCTCGTCGCCGAGCATTTCGTCCCAGTTTGCCGCGCACGGGCTGGCGACGCGCATATTATCGAGCGGATTGGTAAATCTTTTCATAAAGTCTCCGTTTTCTTAGACGCCCGAAAGCGGTTTTTGTTCCCGAATAACGCGCCGAAAACGAACTTTTGCCGCGGCGGCGGAATTATTCCGCAAAATTTTTCCAGCCGCTCTGCCAGTCGTAGCCTTCCAGCGCGGAAAAGCGTTTCTTGTAATCGTAATAGGAATTTCCCTCGTAGGCGTAGCCCGAATAATAAAACTTTTTCCCGCATTCCAGCGCGTAGCGGATTTCCAGAAGCATCGTCAGAATGCCGAGACTGCGCCGTTCTTCGGACGGCTCGAACATCGCGTAGACGCTCGAAATCGAATCTTTCCCGACGTCGAAAAAGCTCGCGGCAAGCAGACGCCGCCGCCGCTCCGGCTCGAAAACCGAAACTTCCAGCGCCGGGCACGGGATAACGGCAGGCTCGACTTCGGAAAGAAAATCGTAAATCGAATCGGGAACGCCGGATTTGAAGCGCCGTTTGTGTCGCTCGAACAAATTTTCCTTTTCCGCGTTTATCTCGACCGGGCGAATGACGACTTGCAAATCGGTGTTTTTATTAAAAACGCGGCGCTGGCTTTTGGAAAATTTAAAATCGGCGAGGCGAACCCTGAGCGGAATGACGCGGCGAATCTCATTTTCGTAAAAGCCCGGATTGTAGCGAAAAAAATGCGCGCCGAAATGCCGCCAGCCTTCGCCCCACAGGGCGTCCATCTGTTCGGGCGCGGCGCGGAAGGTATAAAATTCTTCGTTAATGAAGGAAAATCGTTCGCTCATGCGGCGGCTTTGAAAGGATAAGGGATGTGAATCAAGAGTAGAAAATCAGACGAATGAATAAGCCTTATCTTTGCGTTCTTTGCGCCTTTGCGGGAAACGATTTATCCCGCAAAGGCGCAAAGAGCGCA
>DATHBC010000772.1:0-2664 GCA_035296345.1 Pyrinomonadaceae bacterium
AATTCGCGAATGCTCGTCGTCAGGCGCGGCGAAAACGCTTTCGCCGACGACAATTTCGTCAATTTCCCGCACTTTTTCCGGAAGGGCGACGTGCTCGTTCTGAATAATACGAAGGTTTTTCCCGCGCGGCTTTTGGGCGAAAAAGAGACGAAAGCGAAAGTCGAGCTTTTTCTGGTTCGCGCGCTGGATAATCAGGTCTGGGAAACTCTGGCGCGCCCGGCGCGGCGCTTGAAAACGGGCACGAAAATTTTTTTCGGAGAAAAGCTCGCGGCGGAAGTTCTGGAAAAAACCGCGGAAGGTCACTGCATCGTCAGGTTTGAATCCAAAGGCGATTTTAATGAGGTTCTGGAAGCGGTCGGGCAGACGCCGCTGCCGCCTTATATCAAACGCGCGGGCGGCGATTTTAACGAAGACCGCGAGCGTTATCAAACTGTTTTTGCCAAACAGCGCGGAGCGATTGCCGCGCCGACCGCCGGGCTTCATTTTACGCCCGAGCTGCTCGAAGAAATCGAAAAAACCGGCGTGCGCATAGTCGAAATCACTTTACACGTCGGTTACGGAACCTTCGAGCCGGTGCGCGCCCGGGATTTAGCCGAGCACAAAGTTATGGCTGAACAATACGAAATTTCGGACGCGGCGGCGCGGATTTTAAACGAAGCGAAAGCGAGCGGGCGAAGAATTATCGCCGTCGGAACGACGACCACGCGCGCGCTTGAATCCGCCGCCCGGTCGGCAGCGGACGGAAAAATTCCAAGCGGAAGTCGCCTGGCGGATTTGACCATTACGCCGGGTTATAAATTTAAAGCGATTGACGGGCTTTTGACGAATTTTCACTTGCCGCAATCGTCTCTGCTGGTTTTAGTTGCAACTTTCGCCGGTTATGAACTTATAATGAGAGCATATCGTCACGCCGTCGCCGCGCGTTATCGCTTTTACAGCTACGGCGATTGTATGTTGATTCTATGAGCTGCAGGAAGTTGCGGATAGTTGCGGATAGTTGCAGGAAGTTAAATGACTACGTTCAATCTTCCGAACTATCCGCAACTTCCTGCAACTATCCGCAACTATCTGCTAACTTGATTTTATGGCAGTTTTAGAAAGAATTCGCAGGCTTTTCGTGCCGTTTGACGCCGCCGCGCATGATGATTTCGAAATCGTCGTGCCCGCGCCGCCGACCGAATACGAAATTCACCCGCTGACCTCGAAACGCCTCGACGAAATCTGCCGCCTCAACCGCCGCTGTTTTAAAAAAGGCGAAAATTACAACAAACAGACGGTGAGCTATCTGCTTTCCGAGCCGAATACTTTAAGCTACTGCGCGACGGCGGCGAATAACGAAATGGTCGCCTTCATTTTCGCGACGAACAACGTCGACGGAACGGGACACATCACGACCGTCGGCGTCGCGCCCGAACATCGACGTCGCGGGCTTGCCCAAAAGCTCCTGATTCACGCCGAAAATGCGATGCAGCGACGAAAAATCAGCGTCCTCCGTCTGGAAGTCCGCGTCAGCAATGTCGCCGCGCAGAGCCTCTACCGGCGATTCGGCTACGCGACCGTGCAGCGACTAGAAAATTATTACAATAACGGCGAGGACGGTTTTCTGATGGTGAAATCGCTGTTTTAATTTATGCCGTTTACGCTGCCCAGCCGAATCTATCCGATTACTGACGTCTCCGTTTCCAATCTCTCTCACCTCGAACAATTCGAAAGGCTCGTCGAAGGCGGCGCGAGTGTAATCCAACTGCGCGAAAAAACGGCTTCGCCGCGCGGGTTTTACGAAGCGGCGCGCGAAGTTTTGTCTCTCGCCGAAAAAAGAGGCGTCGAAATTATTATCAACGACCGCGCCGATATTGCTTTTGCCCTGAAAACGGGCGCGCATCTCGGTCAGGACGATTTGCCGCCGCTGGCGGCGCGTAAACTTTTAGGAAAAAACGCGATTATCGGATTTTCCACGCATAACGTCGAGCAGGCGATTGCAGCCGCCGGGCTGCCGGTCGATTACATCGCTATCGGTCCTGTTTTTGCGACGAAAACGAAACAAAATCCGGAGCCGGCTGTTGGTCTCGAAGGCGTCGAGCGCGTCAGGAAAGCGGTGGGAAATTTTCCGCTCGTCGCCATCGGCGGCATAAGACTGGAAAATGCCGGAGACGTTTTCAGCGCCGGCGCGGATTCTATTGCAGTCATCAACGCTCTGCTGGCAGAGCCTGACAAAATCGCAGAAAAAATGCGGCGCTTTCTCGACTTGTAAAAATTTGTTTGACAAAGTTAAAAATTAGCTTGCTTTTCGTGCCGCGAATAAGTAAAAATATAAACAGCTCAACGGTTAAATCGCTTTAACCGTGATTTCAAAACTTTTAAGCTTGCCTGAAAAATCCTCTGTCACGATTTGTCCAAGGAGTAATTTCCAAAAATGAGTTTGCTGGATATAGCACCGATTATTGAGCAGATGCTGCTCATTTCCGATAATGTCAGCGATTTGAATTTCAGTGTCGGACAAAAGCCGCAGGTGGAAATCAGCGGCACACTCTATTCGGCTTCGCCGCTCGGAATGGCGAAGCTGTCGCCTTTTCAAACCGAGATGATTGCGATGGCGATTCTGCGCGACAACCCGGAAGCCGCCGCGCAGCTCGCTTCGAACGGCACGGCGGATTTAAGCTGGAG
>DATHBC010000773.1:0-2416 GCA_035296345.1 Pyrinomonadaceae bacterium
CGAATTTTCCGTCGGCTAAATCCGCGACCCAGCGGCGGATAACTGACGAGTCGGCGTTGATGTGAATATGCGCGCCGCTCGAATGTCCGGTCGAGCCCTGCCCGCCGAGATTTTGCCCGTAGGAAACCGTGTCGCCCGTGCGGACGTTGAGCGACTGCAAATGACCGACCAGCATAATCTCGCCGGTGCGGTCGCTGCGCACGACGACTTTATTGCCGTAACCGTCGTTTTCATCGCCCGCGAATAGAACCCTGCCTTCGAGCGGCGACGGAACGGCTTGCCCGAAATTGCTCTGTCCCGGGCGGGTCAGAACGATGTCGCGCGCTTCGAGACGGCGATTCAGACGCAAGCCGCGCATCACGTAATTAACCGTTTGATAATCGTGATGCGCCTGTAAATCCTCGTAACCGTCGGCGAGGCGCGCCGGGCGATGCCCGGTGCTGTAAACGTTCCAGCGACGATATTCCTGCACTTCGCCGTTATTGACCGGCGGCTGGTTTTGCGGCGCGCTGCCGCTGCCGTCTGCGCGCGGCGTCGCTCGCTGCAAGGCGCGAAACGTATTCGGTCCGTAGATACCGTCTCCGGTCAAGCCGTTGTCGGCTTGAAAACGTCTGAGCGCCGTTTGCGTTCGCGGTCCGAAAATTCCCGGTCCGGTGTTGACCTGCGCGCGCGTCAGATAGCCGAGACGGACGAGCTTTTCCTGCATCCGGCGAACGATGTCGCCGCGCGCGCCGCGTTCGATGTCGCCGGAAAAGATTCGGTTCATGGCATTGCGCGCGGCGTTGTCGAAGCGTCCCGTCGGGCTTAAGCCGACGCTGCGTTGAAACTCTTTAACCGAAGCTTCCGTCTGCGGTCCGAAAATTCCCGTTCCGGTTCTCTGCTGCGCTTCGGTCATCAAACCGAGACGAATCAGTTTATCCTGCAAAGCCTCGACCGCGCTTCCTCTCTGACCTCGGCGCAAACCGCCGCCCGTCGCCGGGTTCTGCGGCGGCGGATGCGGCGCGGTCGGCGTTTCGACCGGCGGCGGTTCCGTTCCCTGGTAACGCTGCAAAGCTTCGCCGTAAACTTCGCGCAGGCTGCTTAAGGTTTTCGCGCCCTGACCGCCGTAGTAGCTGCCGCCGCCCGGAACCGGCAGAGATGCCCATTCCGGCGCGCCGCGATGAATCGCTTCGGCAAAATCGCCTCTCAGAAGCGGTTCAATCATGTCGCGCCGCTGCATCAGTTTAATCGCCGCCAAATCCTGCGAGCGCGGCGAAAAATCCGGCATGTTCAAGCCCTGCCACGTGCGATAAAGAAACTGGTATCTGCCCGCGGCGGAGCTCGGCGGCTGACCGTTTGCCCAGCGCACGGCGAGATTCGGATGGCGGCTCAAATCATTGACGACGACGCTGCGCCTGCCGACCAGCGAGCGGTCATACGGCGCGCTCGCGCTGCTCGGACCGAGAACCGTGCCGTTGACGACGCGACCGTAATCGCCGTTGCCCCGCGTTCCCTCGGCGTAAGCGATGGCGTCGAGCATCGCGCGGACGCGCGGGTCGCGCAAAAGCTCCTCGGGCGTCGAATCGGCGGTCACGCGCCGCGCTCCGCCGACGCCGAGATTTTCGTTCAGGGCGGTTTGCAGATAGCTTTCGCGGTCAAACAGAAGTCTGGTTTTGTAATCGTTCGGGTTGCCGGAGAAAATATCGGGAAGCTCGTCGCCGTCCGAATCCTTGAAAAGATTGGCGACGCCGGAAAAAGCCTCTTCCAATTCGCGTCTGAAATCTAATAAATTAGCGTTCGTTTCGTTTACTCTGGTCATCGGGAATTTCTCCGGTAATGCAGATTTTAAAACCTTTAGCTAAGTTATCGGAAAAATCGCGCGAATGTTTCCTAAAAAAACGGAAAACGTCGAAAACGGAAACCGGAAAATGCAAAATGTAAGAAAAATTTAATCTTAAATTCTAAATTCTAAATCCTAATATCTTGCATTTTCCGTTTTCCGTTTTCCGTTTTCCGTTCTATCGATATTTTCCGCTCTTCAGGCTGAAAATCCGGCGGGAAGGTTTCCGGCTGACGACTTTGCTGATTTCGATTTGGTTGAAGGAATTGACTTTTTTCGGCAGGACGGCAAGCCGCAAGCCGTGCGCGGCGAGCACTTGGCGATAGCCGTCACGCATTTTTTGAAAAACCCAGAAAGGTCCCTGATTTGCGCCGAACAGGCATGGGTCTTTAGCTTTGATTATCAAATCCATTTTGCGGTCGCCGTTCAAATCAATCTCGGCGGCGGCAAACCATTCGTTTTCGTTCGCGCCCTCGCCTTTTTCGCGAAAACAGGCGTCGACTCGCCGGTCGGATTTCAAAACGGCAATCACGTCGGCGGGAACCGAAACCTCATTTGCGATGCTGCCTTCGAGATCGAAAACCGTCTGCCCTTTAT
>DATHBC010000774.1:0-7690 GCA_035296345.1 Pyrinomonadaceae bacterium
CCCGGAACTCCCGCCGCATCGCTGCCGGACGACGTTCCGGCAGCGGAAAAAACCCGGCGCTTTCTTTATCTGGAACGCATCCAGAAGGATTTGCAGCGAAAGTCTCTGGAAAAGTACGCGGGAAAAACAGTCAGCGTGCTGGTTGAAAACAAGAGCGCCCGGCGAGATAATCAGATGTCCGGGCATACGACCTGCCATCGGGTCGTCAATTTTACGGGCGGCGAAGAGCTTCTCGGACGGGTTCTGCAAATAAAAATCACGGAAGTTAAAAGCAATTCGCTCGGCGGCGAAATAATTTAACGTTTCAAGGCGGCGGAAGTTTTCAAGTTTCGAAAAAAAAGTTAAAATCTTACGAGCATGTTAATCGAAGTAAAAGTCGGCGCTTTAATCATGGATCCAAACAGCAACACCCCGATTGTCGTTCTCAAAGGCGTCGAGGGTGAAACCATCCTGCCGATTTGGGTCGGAGCTTATGAAGCCAACGCCATCGCGCTGGAAATCGAGAAAATGGTTCCTCAACGCCCTATGACGCACGATTTGCTGCGAAACATTATCGTCGAAACCGGCTATACGGTCGAGCGCGTCATCGTCACCGATTTGCAGGATAACACTTTCTACGCATCCATCGAGATGGTCGGCAAAAACGGCGAAAAAATCGCCATGGACGCGCGTCCTTCCGATGCCATCGCGCTGGCTCTGCGCGCCGATTGTCCGATATTTATCGCCCAGAAGGTTCTGGACGTTTCGGCGGCTTCGAATATCTCCTCCGAATCAGGAACCGAGGTGGAAGAATCCACGACGCCGGCTGAAGAATGGCCTGATGTCATAGGTTAATTTAGACACAATTTAAAATGATTATCGCTATCGCCAACCAGAAAGGCGGAGTCGGGAAGACGACTACGGCAATCAATCTTGCCGCCGCCTGCGCTCTGCAAAAAAAGCGCGTCCTGCTTATAGATCTTGACCCGCAGGGAAACAGCTCTCTGTCTTTCGTCGATTTAGGCAGCGTCGACGGCGGCGCGTTCGAATTGTTCACGGAGCTGAAAGAGCCCTGGGAGCGTTTTATATACCGGACCGCGGTCAATAAGCTGGACATCGTCCCGGCGAGAATAAATCTCGCCAAGCTGGAGGCCAAGCTCGTCGGTGATTTTGACGCTATCTTCCGTCTCCGCGACCGTCTCGAAGAGATTCGCTCGCAGTACGACGTGATTTTTTTCGACACTCCGCCGACGCTCGGTCTGATTACGGTCAACGCCTTGGTCGCCGCCACGCACGTCCTGATTCCGATTCAATCGTCCTACTTCGCTCTGGAAGGAACCGACGACCTTCTGGAAACCATCGAAAAGGTTCGCGCGCGCCCGAATCCGGATTTGCAGCTTTTGGGCGTGCTGGTCACGCTCTTCGACAGAAGAACGTCTCTCTCCAAGGACGTCGAAGCGCACATCCGGAAGGTTTTCGGCGATAAAGCCTTCAAAACCATTATTACGCGCAGTGTCCGCCTCGAGGAATCGCCCGCTCATAAGGAGACGATTTTCACCTACGCGCCCAATTCCAGCGGCGCCGGCGAATACGCAAAACTTTGTAAGGAGGTCCTGAAACGTGGCTGCTAAGAGAGGTTTGCCCAGCGGTGTCGGCTTGCGGCACGACTCACACTACGTCGAGGAGCTAACGCGCGCCAACCGTTCTTTCGGGCGGCTTCTGCCGATTGATAAAATCGAGCCTAATCCCGAACAGCCGCGCGTGGAAATCGGCGATTTAAGCGAGCTGACCAGCTCAATCAAGGAAAAAGGCGTGCTGGAGCCGCTGCTGGTCAAGCCTCTGCGTCAAACCGGCACCTGGATGATTATCGCCGGCGAGCGTCGCTGGCGAGCCTCGAATCTGGCGGGCTTAAGGGAAGTTCCGTGTATCGAGCTGGATATCGACGAAAAGGAGATCGCCGAGATTGCCCTCATCGAAAACCTGCAAAGAAAGGACTTAAACGTCTGGGAGGAAGCCGACGGGCTCGCCGCCCTCCACGCCCGTTTCGGCTACACTCACGACGAAATCGCCAAAAAAATCGGCAAAAGCCGCACCACCGTCACCGAAGCGATGGCGATTGCCGGTTTGCCGGAAGACATCCGCCGGAAATGCTCCGACGCCAAAATAAACGCCAAATCCACGCTTCTGGAAATCGCCAGACAATTCGACGAAAAAGCCATGCACGAGTTTCTTGCGCATATCCGGAATAAAAATCGTGAAGAAATAAGACAAGCCGCCCGCCCGCATCTTTCGTCCAAAACTGCCGCTGCCGCGGACCCGGTTCAACCCGGCGCACCGGCGAAACATTCTTCAAATAACGAGAAACGAAAAGTGTTTCGCTTCGTTTCCGACGACGGAGAATTTTCCGTCGAAATATTTTCCAAAAATAAATCTTTCGGAAACGCCGAGATTAGAAACGCTCTGCAGGCAGCCTTGAAACGTCTTCCGGATAAATAAGCCTGTTTATACATAATCTTTATTATCGGACGCGGCATGTATGTTGCAACTATTCAGGTATGGCTTTAAGCCTAGTGCCATCAACATTTTAAGACTATCGCTTCCCGCTTACGTTTTCAACTGTTCTTGCGTTTTTCTGCGAAGTTCTGTATGTTATTCGGCACTCGTCAAGTTTATAGTTTGTTTTTTTTAAGAGATGCGTTCCGATTTGCATATAACTCCTGCGTTGATTACCCGTCGTTACGATCAAGGGCTTGATTCGATCATTCGACTCGTTACCGATCTGACCGACCGCATCGAAAATTTAAGCGCCTTGCGCGTCGGCAAACCGCAGCGGACGATGCGCGCGCAGCAAGCTGAGATCAAACGACTCAAACAAACCATCGTGAATAAAGATGCCGCGCTAAAGCAAGCGCATCAACTTAACCAGCAGCTGCAAACGCGGATTCGTGACCTGGAAAAGACTCTTGAAGTCAATCCGCAGGTCGAAGTCGTTATCGGACGCGATTCTCACAACTCGAACCAGCCGCCGTCGCTCGATTTGCCTTGGAAGAAGCCCAAACGCACCAGAAGTTTGAGAAAACCGTCGGGACTCAAGGTCGGAGGACAGAGCGGTCACATGGGGGTAACTTTGCATCAGGCGGATGAGTGTCGGCAGTGCGGCACATCGCTCGTCGCCGTTTCAGCAAAGGATTTTCACAAACGCCAGGTCTTCGAGATTGAGAACGGTGCACCATCGGTCGTCGAACATCGCGCGCCGATTAAGAACTGCCCGGCTTGCGGGAACCTCTCCAAAGGACAATTCCCTGCCGCCGTCAAAGCCCCGGTGCAGTATGGCGCAAGCGTTTTGTCACGCGCGCTGTATCTACATCTTTACCAGCTTCTGCCGGTCGCTCGGACGCAGGAGGCAATGCGCGATTTATTCGGCTGCGACATTTCGCAGGCTTCCATCCAGCGCGCTGCCCGACTTTGCTCCGATAAGCTCATCCGATGCGAGCAGCACATCAAAGCGGCGATCCGCGATTCGGCTGTCATCGGCGCGGATGAAACCGGCATTAGGATCAACGGAACCAATGCCTGGGTTCACGTCGCCCGGACTGAACGGCTGACGCATCTCGCAACCCATACACATCGCGGAAAAGCCGCATTTGATGCGATCGGCATTCTCAATCAGTACAAAGGCACATTAGTCAGAGACGGCTGGTTTTCCTATAAGTAGTATCAGCAGTGTCGGCACAGCTTGTGCAACGCGCATTTGCTGCGCGACCTAACTTACATCAGTGAAATCCAGCCTCACCACGAAAAGTGGACGACCGCTCTGGCGAGGCTCCTGATCGAGATCAAGGATGCGGTCGAAGCGGTACGAAACAGATCGCAAACGGAGTTGGAGAGCGAAATATACAAAGAGTTTCTCAGCCGCTACGATGCGCTACTCGCCGAAGCCGAGCAAGCCGTTCGCGGTTCGCCTGAACAAAAATGTGCCGGACTGACTGCCGGAAAGCTGCTCAACGGATTTATTAAGAATAAAGCCGAAGTGCTGCGATTTATGACGGATTTCGCCGTCCCTTTCGATAACAACGGCTCCGAGCGTGACCTGCGGATGCTCAAGCTCCAGCAGAAAATAGCGGGTTGTTTCCGCACAACTGAAGGCGCGCAAGCGTTCTGCCGTGTCCGCTCTTATTTGTCTTCGGTCAGAAAGCTGGGGCGCAGCCTGCTTGAGGCGCTTGAACATGCTCTGAACGGCAAGCCGGTCGCTTTAACTGGATAAAGAAATTATCTCTTCCACTTTTACCGGATATTTTACTTTGAGCTTTCTTAAAGCATCTCTGATTATCCAGGCTGTTTGATTATTTCTTTCCTGCGCCCATTCGCCACAGGTTCTCAACACAAATTCAGGATGGTAGTTACCGGCATTTCGGAGGACATTGGCAACCGACTTTTTCACATACGGATTTGAGTCACCTTTGAGCTTTTCAATCACCGGCAATACTGATCCCGGATTTTTGCGAGCAATATCCCTCAATCCTTCGCTTGCCGTTCTTCGCACATTTGGATCAGAATGGTCAGCCCAAAGCAACATCTCTGCAATAACTTCGTCAGGCTTCATTTTACTAACTTCAACCAAAATCGTGGCGGCGACTTCGCGCTCTTTCCAGTCTTCGCTACGGGCAAGCTCCATGATTGACCGGAACCCTTGCTCAGAATCGCGAATGGCTACGGCAATAATATGTTTGACGTCGGACGCTTTTGTAACCATAAATTAGTTTCAAGTAATTACTCTTGCTTTTTTCCGAGCATTATACAGAGCCAAACAGAACCTGAATAGTTACTATATGTTTTCCCTTCGACTTCATTTTTTGCCCTGTCCGGTTACCTGAAAGTATCGTCAACCGTTACTTCAAAGTATTGTCCTATTCGACGCTTGCATGCGGTTGCAATATTTACTCAGGCTCGGCTATCCCGAGAAAAATTACCACACCGTCCCCGCCCGGATTGTCGGCAACATCGACCAGAGCCGAAGGCTTCCAGTTATTCATGCACCATAAGTTTCCCGCTCCGTCTATGTTCGTCGAGGTTAATCGCATAATCGGCTGATAACATTTCATGCGCACCTGAAGAAAAGTCGGTTCTCCCTGAATCGGTTTTCCCTGAATACGTACTGCCGGTTTTGCAGGTCTGGTTTGCGTCCCGTAAAGCGGATGTCCGTTGGCAAGCGTGACTTCCGAGCCGCCTGTCGGAACTGTAAGAAGCTGCGCGGAATCGGGGTTCGACGCATCGCGAAGCATGGTCACGCCGAACGGCGCTTGCAAATCGAGGCTATTATCGCGAACGGAACCCGTGTCGTGTCCGAAATTAGCGAGGAAAATTGTTTCTTTCTTGTCGATTTTCACTCCCCACGGATTGTAAGTATTGACATCGTAATAACCTTTAAAGGTTAAATCGTCTTTGGAGAGTATCGTCGCCCGGCTGCTGGCGACTCCGACGACCACTACGTCTCCATCTCCGTTTATCGCCAGCTGCCGGAGGGATTCAAAACCTTTCTGCTTATTGATCGAACTGGGATAATCGCTGTACCAGCTTTCTTTTACGACCAATTTATCGTTCTCGACAGCTACTTTGTAAACCGCCGAAAGCACGCAGTTGTCGGCAACATCTTCATCATAGTTGCCGATGCAGGAAACATACGCGTTTCCATTATTATCAGGCGTGACGTCAAAAATCTTCAGATAAGGAGTCCTTAAAAGGACGGCGTCCGATGATGCCGACTGTTTCACCGGAAACTCGTCGCAAACGAGCATCGTCTCTGCCGTCGGTTCTCCGTTCAGATATACGACGACGGCGCTCGGTTCACTCTTAAACGGATAAACGCCTGTCGGTGACGGCGCAAAAGGGTCCTGACAGCCGACGGAAGCCATCCAGAGATTTCCGGATTCATCGTACTCCATTCCCTGCACGCGCGACAGTCCGGGCGTAAATCCGTTGGAAGGACTGACGGGCGTCCCGTCTTTATAGTAAAACCGCGAGATACTTCCCTCCTGAGGATTTTCGAGCACCGGTCCCCAGCCGAAATTACCAAAAGAAATGTACTCTTTTTGAGGATCTATCGCCGCTCCGAAGCCTGCGCCGAGCAATCCTCCGCCCTGCACCGGAGAGAAATCAGCCGGGCGCGCGTTGTATTTATACACCAGGCAATGCGTTCCGGAAAGATTCGAGCCGGCTCTGAAATTATTTGCCACCCACGCATTATCGTCCGCATCGAAAACCACAAAAGCGAGCCCGCTCGGAATAAAATTCTTCGCCCCCGAAGAATTGCTCTTGAGCGTCAGCGTCCAGTTGTGCGGGGCTTTTTCATCATCGGAAACGTTCATCGACGTCAATGAATCCTGGTAGATTTCCGGCTTTCCGACCAGCATCTGATAGATATTGCCGGCATTGGTAAACGGGTCGTAGAGCATATTTCTGACCGCTTGCAGGAAGTTGTTATTCGGCGCGTTTTCTTCGTGCCACGCATAGTCTAGGAACTGATTATAAAATTCGGTATCGGTCAAACAATAGTACAGCAGGTTACAGAGCGAATTGAACATGGAATAACTGTTCGTTTCAAATCCGTTGGGCGACTCCTTTATCATATCCGCAACAGTTCCTTCGGTCAGGTAAAAGTTCTGCTTCATTCCGTAAGCGATCTTCATGTTGCGCTCGCTGCCGCTCATCTTTACCAGCCCGTCGCTCCGCACGGTCGTCATTCGCGCAAACGTATAGATGGAGGCAATGGACGACTCCGGGCTGACCTTGACGACGTAGTCGGCGTCCGGCAAATAAAGTGTTGCCAGAAGAGCTAAGGGTTTATCCTCGACGGTATGCGAAACGCCGTTAAGCGTATAACTTTTGATAAAAACCGTGACGGCGAAGTATTCGGATTGGTCTTCCGGCAGCGCGGCGCTGAACGTATTTCCCGGAAAGTATGTGCTGACGTAAGCCGCGCCGACCTGACCGCTGACAATGCCGCGAACCTGAGCAGCACCCGAAGTGATTTCAAGACCCTTGATTTCTACGCTAAATTGAACTGTTTTTGCAGGCATATGTGTGTTATAGGTTTATAAAACGGCAGGACTCACTTGCATTGACATCAGAAAAACAACGGGCGGCGAATTGAAATCCGGCTGTTTTCCCGGTCATTGAATAGAGCATTCCGACAGTTAAATATCCAAAATTATATTTTAAATCGGGTAAATGGTATCTTAAAGTCGCCCCGTTACAAAACCTCAAAAGCCGAAATAATCATTCATCTTTGGAATTGTCGTCACCGGCTGGCGACTTCTGCCGTTTCATGGAGATTGTCGAGCCGAGCTTCCCAAACCGATGATTTTCACCATTCCCCGACATCCCTGAGTATTCAGGGAACAGGTAAAGCCGGTTTCGATGTTTCCGGGGATGGTCTGCGACGGTGTTAATAATATTTTCCGCACTCTTTGCCGTCCCTGCGCAAACGGCGGGCGGTCTCGGCTCCACATTCGGCACGGGCTGCAAGGTCGCGACCGATTTTTTGAGCGATTTTGACCGCAAATTTAGAATGAAGCCTTTTATTTTTAGTTCCTTTTTGTCTCGAAAAGGCTGGTTCCGGACATTTGGAAGTTGGTAAAATTTCGTGTGTGTGATATAATTTGGTTACTATCAAACAAATCCGTTGTCTCGCTTTTTGCAACTGATTCCCCCA
>DATHBC010000775.1:0-4473 GCA_035296345.1 Pyrinomonadaceae bacterium
CTGCCTGCGCGACGAAACAATCGCGCAGCTCGCGCCCGTTTTCCGCTTCGACGCCGAGATGATTTTTAACCGGATTATGCGTCCACAGAAGCTGACCGCCGAGTTCCGTTCGCGATTCCAGCAGCAGGGCTTTCAAACCGAGCTCCGCGCACCAGCAAGCCGCCGAAATGCCGCCCGCGCCGCCGCCGATGATGATAACGTCATAGCTCATAAAATAATCTAAAATCTAAAATTTCTCTGGTCTGATTCTTGCTTTATTTTCAACCGCTCACCGGAATTTCATATCCTTTATCTCAAATTTCTGCGCGTTTGGCTAAAAAAATACCAATTTTTGTCAATTTCGTCTCCCGCTTTTTGTCACCTGCGGAAATTTTCCACCTGTCACTTTAGCCTCAAAGCCTGCTCGAAAACCGGTCAAAGCCTGTCTGTTTCGGAAAAAACTCCATCTTCGTCGCGGAATATGGAGCTTTTTCCGTTATGGCATTTATCTTGCTGTTGTAAGGTCGGTTTAGTCGTTTTTCCGACTTTTCAAATCAACCAAAGCTCAAATCATCCACAAGAATCCGGATTTTCTGAAAATTATGAAATTAGAACTTGAATCAACCGCGACGATTATGCAAAACCCGTTCGCCGCAGCCGGCTGCGGCAGCAGCGAAGTGTTTGACGCCGAGAAGACGAACGAAATGCTGAAAGCCGGCATCGACGCCGCCAGAGAAGGAAATCGCGCCGCGGCGCGCGCGCTGCTTTTGCGCGTGACCGAAAGCCAGGCAGACAACGAAACCGCGTGGCTGTGGCTGGCTTCAATCAGCGAGTATCCGGAAGAGCTGCTCGTTTTTCTGAACAACGTTCTCAGCGTCAATCCGCAGAACGAGCGCGCGCTGGAATGGTCGCGGGCGACCAAATCGCTGCTCTCGAAAACCTTCGTGCAGCGCGGCATCAACGCCTCGCGCGAAGACCGGAAGGATTTAGCCAATCAGTTTTTCCGGCAGGCTCTGGCGCACGACGAGCGAAACGAGATGGCGTGGATGTGGCTGGCTTCGGTTGCCGATTCGCCGGAAGAAAAATCGGCGCATCTGGAAAAAGTTCTCTCCCTGAATCCGGAAAACGAAACCGCGCAGGCGTCGCTCCGGGCGGTCAGGCAGCAGGCGGCGCAGGCGCTTTTGAAAAAAGCGAATGTGGCGGCAATTTCCGGCGAGCACGAAGCGGCGCGCGAAATGCTGGACGATTTGATGAATTTATCGCCCGAGATGGAAGAAGCGTGGATTTTAAAAGCTTATCTGACCGAAGGACACGAGGCGAAAATCGCCTGTTTTGAAAAAGTTCTGACGCTCAACCCCGAAAACGAGACGGCGCAGGCGGGCATCAACTCGCTGAACGCCATCCGCCAGAGAGAGCTTGAGCGACAGGCGCAAAAAGCCGAGCTTGAAAGACTCCAAACCGAAGCCGCGGCGGCTGTGCGGGCTGAAGCAGCACCAGCACAGACCGAGCCTGCCGCTTTCGAGGAATCGCCCGAGCCGGAATTGTTTTTCGACTTGAGCCCAGCCGCGCAAAATCACCCGGCGGACGAGGAATATCCCGATTTCACTTTTGCGGAAGACGACGACGAAGACGACTCAAACCCGGCAGAGAATCAAACCGTCGAATTGAGCTTTTCACAGGATGCTCCGACGCAGGAACTCGAAGAAGAATTTGTGCGGAATTTGGAAACTCAGACGGCTTTCGCGCGCGAATCCGAATCTCAATCCGGCGAAGGCGAGCCCAATCAGCGGCAGGAAACCGAGGAATTTTTTACGGCGCAAAGCGCGGAAAACAATTTCCCCGCGCCGGAATTTTCCGAGCCCGCGAAAAACGAAGTCGAAGAATTTGCTCAGCGGCGGCAGCCGGAAACGGCGGAATGCGCCGGGCAGTTTGAAACGAGTTTCGCCGTATCTCAAGCGGATGAAAATCAAGCCTTTGAGTCGAAAGATTTTGCAGTATCGAGCGAAGACGATTCTTATTCTTTTCAGGAAAGCGTTTCCCTATTTGAAGAAAGCTCCGAAGAAGAAGAAGAGCCGCAACAGCGAAACGAGGAAATTTCTCAAACGGCGCAATCAGCCGAAGAATTTTTCGAGCCGGTCGCGGAGGAAACCGGAATGGAACACTCCTTCTCGCCGAGCGAGGAATATCAGGCTGTCGAAAACTACTCTGAGGAAAATTATTTTCCGCAGGACAATCAGGAACCGGCGCAGCATCGCCTTGCGGAAAGCTTTCCGCAAACCGAATTTTTCGCGGCGGAAAATGAAGCTTCCGCTTCGGCAGCGGAAGCCCCCGCAGCAGAGGCGGCGGAAGAGGACGAGGTAGCGGAAATCTGCCTCGACGAAAACGAGACGCTCGACAATTATTTCCTGCTCGAAGATGAAAGCGACGAAAATCGTTTCGACCTGCGCGACCGTACCGCGCCTTATGTCGAAGCGGAAGCGGGCGAAAACGAAGAAAATCCGGTCGACTCAAAAACTCCGGCTCTGCCAGCCGCTTTTGACTGCCCGTTCTGCGAGTTCGTTAATGAGCCGCAGTCGTTCGTCTGCCCGTCGTGCCGGTCGGTTCTGACGCTTTCCGATTTGGAGATGCTGCTCTCAAACCAGCAGGCAGACCGCGAAATACTGGCGGAGACGATTGAAAAAATGGAAAGCCGGATGCAACTGCATCCTTTCGGCTCCGAGGAATTGACGCGGCTCGGCATCGCGCACCTGAACGCGAAAAATATGCGGCAGGGCTTCACGTATTTGCAGCAGGCTTCGCAGATGAATCAGAACAACGTGGTCTTGGGCGGTCAGGTCAATGCGCTGGCAATTCGGCTGGACGAAATCGAGCAGCACGAAAGCAAAACGCAGGAAGCCAGGAGCTGCACGATTCTGGTCGTCGACGACAGCCCGACCGTGCGCAAGCTGATTTCCGGCAAACTGGAAAAAAGCGGTCACAAGGTCGTGCTGGCGGTTGACGGAATGGACGCGCTGGCGAAAATCAGCGAGGTCGTGCCCGATTTGGTTCTGCTCGACATTACGATGCCGCGCATGGACGGTTATCAGGTCTGCAAGCTCATCCGCAACAACAATTTGACGAAGGATGTGCCCATCGTTATGATTTCCGGCAAAGACGGCTTTTTCGACAAAGTTCGCGGTCGCATGGCTGGCTCGACCGGTTACATCACAAAGCCTTTCGGACCCGACACGCTGATGCGGACGATTGACGCTTATTTGAATTAAAATTCGGGTTCCAGGTTTAAGGTTCCAGGTTCAAGGTTTAAGGTTGCGCGAATTATTTAACTTGAAACCTCGAACCTTGAACCTTGAACTTATTAGAATATGCAAAAATCCACGTCCGAAAATTTGGCTGACATAGATTTTGCCTCGCTGCTGGATTTAGCGGAAGACGACCTGAGTTTTCTCAAAGAAAAACCTGCCGAGGCTCTCGGCGAAAAATACGTCGTTTTCGCCCTGGACGAAGAATTTTACGCCGTTCATTCAAACCTCGTCGCCGAAGTTTTAAGCCCTCTGCCGGTGACGCCTCTGCCCGGCGTTCCCGTCTGGCTTTCGGGCGTCGCCAATCTGCGCGGAGAGATAATCTCGGTCGTCGATTTGCGAAAATTCTGGAAAAAGAAACCCGCCGCCGACCTCGACGCTTCTTCGCCGCAAAAAAACAAGCTCATCGTGCTGCGCTCCTCGAAAGACGAAACAAAGATTGCTTTCATCATCGACCGCTTGAGCGAAATCGTCACGCTCGCGCCGCGCGACATCAAATTTTCCGCCGCCGATTTTGAAAACTCCTTTCCCACCCTGTTCGGCAAAGCCGCGCACGAATCCGTCACGCTGCTTTTATTCGACGCGGAAAATCTTCTCTCGTCGCTGACCTTAAGCGAGCTTCAATCCTATTAAACGACCCACCGCAAGCGAAAAGAAAAATATGGCAAAAACTTCCGCAAATTCCCTGCTCAATTCCTTGAAGGGAAAAATCTGGCTCGCCAGTGTCGGGCTGGCTTTTTTTATTTGCGTCTTCGGCTTGATTTCGTATCTGATTATTTCTTTTTTGACGAGCGACACGCTCTACGCCGTTTTTATCCCGTTTGCGGGGGTCGCTTTTTCGGTCGTCGTTTTCGGCTGGTGGCTGGCGGATGAAGTGGTCAAGCCGGTCGAAAAGGTATCGCTGCTGGCGAAAAGCCTCGAACGCGGAGTTTCCGCCGGGCTGCCGAAAACTTCCGGCTCGACCGAAACCGACGATATTCTGGAAACTTTAAAGCGCCTCAGCCAGCAGGTGCAAAAGCTCGTCGCCTCGATGGACGAAGCGGCAAGCGGCAGACTCGAAAGCGCGCTCGGCTCAAACGCAGGCTCCGACCGCATCAGCCAGACTTTCCAGAAACTGCTCGCCAAGGTCGCCGAATCGATTCACGCCAAACAGGATTTGGAAAAACTCGAGCGCGCCGTCGGCGCGCTTTCCGGC
>DATHBC010000776.1:0-3859 GCA_035296345.1 Pyrinomonadaceae bacterium
AGCCGTCGCCTGAATGGCGATTGAAGCGGGCGCGTTGTAGTTCGTGCCGTGCTCGGGGCTGGTAATGACGCCGACCGGCGCGGCATTATTGAGAATCGTGAAATCGGCAAACTGATTTGCCGCCAGATTATTAAAGCTGACGCTTTCCGGGTCGGTCAGAAATCCGGTTTTCTTAACTGTGACCGTATAATTTCCGCCCGCCGGAAGATTGCCGAAAAAGTATGGAATGACGCCGCTGCCGTTGCCGTAAGGCAAAATGACGGAGCGCGTGACCGTACCCGTTATGGTCACGACAATCGGCTGGTAATTGTTGCCCGATTGCGTCGGGTCCGTCACCGTTCCGCTGATGCTGTAATGCTGGACGGTTTCGTCGGTCGGAGCGATTTTCAGAACGTATGCGTCTTTGCCTGAGCTGGTGCTGGTCGGCTCGCCCTTCATCGGCTGGAAGGAATCCGGCGTCACCAGAATCGAAGTCGTGTGCCCGGTGATGTAAGCGTTGTTTGCGCCGTCAACCGCCAAATCATATGCGCCGCCCTGACCCAGAAGCGTCGAGAAAACCAGCGCCGTCGCGTCCGGGTTAAAGCGCGTTAAGAAAATCGTGCCGTTCGCGCCGTTCAGCGAATTTTTGAGCGAAAAATTCGCGCCGCTCAAAGTTTCGCCCGCGACGAACGCGCTGTTGTCCGAGCCCAAGCCGACGGCGAAAGGCTCGTCTTTGCCCGTGCCGCCGAAAAACGTCGAATAGACGAGCGCCGTGCCGCCCGGGTTGAATTTCGTCAAAAATCCGTCTTCGCCGCCGTTATAAGTCTGGTCAAACGCGCCCGGCGTCGTCGGAAATCCGGTGTTCTGCGTCTGCCCGGTCGCGTAGACGTTTCCGTCGCCGTCGACCGTGACGCCGCGAACGCGGTCGGACTGCAAGCCGCCGCCGAGAAACGTTCCGAAAACAATCGTGTTTCCGGCAGAGTTTAATTTAGCGACAAAGCCTTCGACGCCGCCGCTCGTCACCGGTTGAAACGCGCCCGGCGTAACCTGCGTCTGAAATTGCTGGGCGGCAGTTCCGCCGACCACCGCGTTTCCGCTCGCGTCCAGCGCGACGTCGTTGATGCCCGTATTCGGAAAGAGCGTCGAATAAACCGCGCTGCCGTTGGCGGCAAATTTAACTATAAAGCCTCCGCTGTAGGAAATTCCCTGACAGCCCTGCGGCTGGTCGCAGAGTCTTTCTTTATATGCGCCCGGCGTTGTCGGAAAGTTTGCCGAGCCGGTATTTCCGGCAAAAACCGCGTCGCCCGTCGCCGGATTGACCGCGATTTTGCCGCCCCCGCTGCTGCTCATGCCTAAATAAGTGGAATAAATAATCGCCGAGCCGGTCGCGTTTAATTTGGCGGCGAAATTCATGTCGATGTGGTTGAAAGTCGTGCTGAGAGGATTGACGAGCGGGAAATCGGGAGACATCGTCGAGCCGCTAATCAGGGCGTTTCCGCTCGCGTCGACCGCGACGCCCGAGCCGGTTTCGTTGCCGTTGCGACCGCCGAAATACGTCGAATAAACGATTGCCGTTCCTGCCGGGTTGACTTTCGTCACGAAAGCGTCGTACCAGTAGGAATTAGGCGCGTCTTCGCGCGGCAGCATCGCGGGTCTGACCGTTCCGGCGGTGGTCGGAAAATCGCGCGAAGCCGCCGAGCCGACGATGTAAGCGTTGCCGTTCGAGTCGACCGTAATCGCGCGTCCCTCGTCAAATAAGGTTCCGCCCAGATAGCTGCCGTAAGCGAGAATCGGGTCGATAACCAATTCTTTTGATTTATCGTAATCGGCGAGCCTGAAAGTTACGGAAATGCCGTCTTTCGCCCGTTGTTTGTCGCCGGCGGCGGCGGAAAGCGCGTAGCTGCCGGCGATTTCCTTTCTTTCGCCGTCGATGTTTTGATAAACGACCGGCGCGTGCTGGCGCAGCGTTCCGACTTCGGTTTCCAGCAAAAGGTCGCCCGATTGCCGGTCGATTTTAGCGGATTTGACGCCGTCGAATTTCAGCTTGATTTGATTCGGGTCGGCATCGGGACGAACCAGAAAGTCGTATTCCAGACGCTGGTTGTTGCCGTAATAAACCAGGTCGACGCCGTTGTAAATCTGCTCGTATTTTACTTTCGAGTAATTGGGAACGTCGGTTTGCCACCGGGCGGAATCGTTGCCGACGAGATAATTCGATTTGCTTTCGGTCGCGTCCAGACCCGAGGATTTAGCCTCATCGTTCGCGCCTTCAATCCGCATCGTGACGATTGCCCGCTTGTCCGCCTGCGCTTTATTTTTCCCGCGCTTTTGCAGCGACAAAACGGCTTCCGTCCCGGTCAGAAAAAGCGAATAGCCGTGCCCGCGCGCGAGAAATTTCACCCGTTCGTCGGTTTGTCCGAGATTCGGCTCGAAATGAAGCGGCAGTTTCCCGTAAGCGTCGAGGATTTTCTGCTTGTCGGCGGTCGTCGCGGCGGCGTCGGCAGTTGTCGTTTCCGCCGTCGCCCGCGTCAAATTGTTTTCGGTTAGAGACTGTCCTGCGATTTGTGAAGAATCGGTAACGTTTGAGTTATTAGAAAACTGTATTAAAACAAAAAGCAGCGCGGCGGTGAATACTGCGCTCGCCAGCGCGAATTTTTTAGAGCTGTTCATAATGAGAAAACCTTCCGAAAGTGCGAAAATAATTTGTGAACCGCTTACACGGTGTCGAAATTACCTCGAAAAAGACAACCGGCTGTGAAATTTTTGAGATTTCCGTGCCTTTGAGATTCCGTGGGCTTTCTATTTGCTGAGATTTTTATCTTTATAGTGAGCTTTCTTTTTTTATTTTCAACGTCCAATCGAAAATCGAAAATCGAAAATCCAAAATCGAAAATCCATCAATGTCTTCGCCGCTCGAAACGATTTTCTTCCTGCCCGAATCGTTCCAGCTCGGCATTGAGTTTCCCCTGTTCGTTAAATAGCGGAAACAGGCGCAAATCCGGCGCTAAAAAGGCGGCGCGCAGCTCTACGGGTCGCGAGCCGGCGCGATTGATGACGCGCACCGACACGCCGCGCACTTCTTCAATCCAGCGCGCAAACTCGTCGGCGTTTCCGATGGTCGCCGACAAAAGCAGCATCCGAATGCGCGGCGGCGTCAGGATAATCGCTTCTTCCCAGACGTGACCGCGGTCTTCGTCCGCCAGATAATGCGCTTCATCCAGAATGACGAAATCCGTGCGCACCTGCTCGCCCTGACGGAGCGCGTCGAAAAGCTGGTTGCGATAAATTTCCGTGGTTCCGACGATTAAAGGCGCGTCCCAATTCTCTTTCCGGTCGCCGGTGAGGATGCCGACGTTTTCCGCGCCGAACTCCAGGGAAAACTCCGTGTATTTGGAATTGGTCAACGCTTTTAGAGGCGTCGTATACCAGGCGCGTTGTCCGTTTTTTAGAAGGCGGCGGATTTCCTCGCGCGCAATCCAGGTCTTGCCGCTGCCGGTCGGCGCGGTCACCAGCACGTCCTCGTTTTCGATGGCTTCGAGCGCCTGAATTTGAAAATCGTCCGGAACCAGCGGCTGCGGTTCGGGCGTTCCGATGCCGCTCAGAAGCTTTTCGACGGCGCGTTTCTGCGGCGGCGAATATTGCGGCTCGCTTTTCCCGGCGGCGGCGGAACTTTTTTCTGCAAGTTCGCGTTTATATTCACGTTCCTTTCTGCGGTCGATGTTGGAACGCGCTTTATCGCGGCTGCTGCCCGCGCGCGATTCGCGCTTGCGGCGGTCGTTTGATGAACGAGACATAAAACGATTGTAAATGTTTTATTGTCAATTGTTAATAGTTTTTTTTAAGTGGAAAACGGTAAACGGTAAGTGGTAAGTTGCAATGG
>DATHBC010000777.1:0-2695 GCA_035296345.1 Pyrinomonadaceae bacterium
ACTATACGCCTGCACCGGCGGTTGAAATGGATAAAGGACTGAGAAAACTGATTGCCAAAGGCTGCTACGATGTCACGCCGCGACCGGTGAAATTCGTTCTGAAATGGATTCCCGAAGGCAAACAGTGGAAGCTTTTCGGCATCGAGGTCGACACGACCGAAAGCACCTGCTAAACCGCGGATTTTAGTTACCGCTTGCTCGCAAAGGCAGTTCGGAAACCGGGCTGCCTTTGCTTTTTGACAAACGGAAAGATAAACTTTTGGCAAGCTTTCTACAATTCAATTTATTCAAACAAACAGGTTATGAAAATTCACGAATATCAAGGCAAGGAATTACTGAAAAATTACGGCGTCGCCGTTCCGCGCGGCATCGTCGCCCGCACGACGGAAGAAGCCGAAGCGGCGGCGCGCGAGCTCGGCACGGACGTCGTGGTCGTCAAAGCGCAGATTCACGCGGGCGGGCGCGGCAAAGGCGGCGGCGTGAAAATCGCCAAATCGCCGGAAGAAGCGCGCGCGGTCGCCGGGCAGATTCTCGGAATGCAGCTCGTCACGCATCAAACCGGACCGGAAGGACGCGAAGTGAAAACGCTTCTGATTGAGGAAGGTCTGCCGATTGACCGGGAGTTTTATCTCGGCATCACGCTCGACCGCGTGACGGGCAAAAATACGTTTATGGCTTCGGCGGCGGGCGGAATGGACATCGAAAAAGTCGCCGAGGAAACGCCGGAACTGATTTTAAAGGAAACGATTGACCCGGCTGTGGGCTTGCGCCCGTTTCAGGCTCGAAAAATGGCTTTCGGTCTCGGCTTGCCGAATGAACTGGTCAATCAGGCGGCGGCGTTTATGCTGAAGCTCTACGAGGCTTACGAAAAAATGGACGCTTCCCTTATCGAAATTAACCCGTTTCTGCTGACGAAAGACAATCGCCTCATCGCGCTCGACGCGAAAGTGAATTTCGACGACAACGCGATGTATCGTCATAAGGAATACGCCGAGCTGCGCGATTTGAACGAGGAAGAACCGCTGGAAATCGAAGCCTCGAAATTCGATTTAAACTACATCAAGCTCGACGGCAACATCGGCTGCATGGTCAACGGCGCGGGGCTGGCGATGGCGACGATGGACATCATCAAACACGCGGGCGGCGAGCCGGCAAACTTTCTCGACGTCGGCGGCGGCGCGTCGCAGCAGAGAGTCGAAAACGCTTTCCGCATCCTGCTCGCCGACGAAAACGTCAAAGCCGTTCTGATAAACATTTTCGGCGGCATCGTCCGCTGCGATATGGTCGCCAACGGGGTGGTCGCGGCGGCGAAAAATCTGGGCATTTCGATTCCGATTGTCGCCCGGCTGGAAGGCACGAACGTCGAAGAAGGCAAGCGCGTGCTGGGCGAATCGGGCATGGGCATCATCTCGGCTGACGGAATGCGCGACGCGGCGGACAAAGTCGTCGCGGCGGCAAAAGCGAACAGTTAGCAATGCAGCTTTATGGGATTAGCCGAAAAAGTCAGATACATCGGCGTCGAAGAATATCTGGAAGGCGAGAAACTGAGCCAGATTCGCCGCGAGTTTATCGACGGTCAGGTCTTCGCGATGGCGGGCGCGTCGAAGCGTCATAATCAAATCTGCGGAAATCTCTACCGAAATCTTTCGTCGAGATTAATCGGCAGCGATTGCGACGTTTTTATGGAATCGGTTAAAGTCCGACCGAACGCGATAACTTTTTACTATCCCGATATTGTCGTGACGTGCGAGCCGGGCGATGACGATGAATATATCGTTCACCAGCCGGTTGTGATTGTCGAGGTGATTTCGCCGACGAGCGAGCGCGCCGACCGTTACGAAAAATTGCAGATTTACCGGCAGATACCGAGCCTGCGGGAATACGTAATAGTTTGGCAGGATGAAATGCTGGTGGAAGTTCACCGCCGAAACGAGCGGCAGGAATGGACGGTCGAAAGATTTTCGCAAGCCGAAGCTGAAATTGACTTTGATTCGATTGATTTTGCGCTGAAACTGTCGGAGATTTATCAGGCGATTGAGTTTTAGAACGCATCGAATAAAAATAAAAAACTTTCCTATTGTGGAGTTATCTATGACGCGAGAAGGTTTCAGAAAATTAATCATTCTTCAATGGTTGCTGACGTTTGCGTATTTTATCGTGTATTTTGCGACGCTCGATTATCTGCCGCCGCAGCTTCTGGCATATCGGTCGGAGCTTCAAAATGCCGAACCGACGACGAAAGATTGGTTTGTCGTGACGACGGCGTTTTTGCTTTTTCTTTGTTGCATCATTACCAGCATCGGACTCTACAAGTTCAAGGCTTGGGCAAAAAAGCTTCTTCTGCTGATTCTCGCCGTAAATCTGATAATTGCTCCGTTTTCCGGCGTCTGCATACAGTCGGAGTGGGCGAGCACCGTCGCTTATCTGATTTGTCTGGTTGAAGGCGGAATTCTGTTTCTTGTTTTCCTGTCGCCGGTCAGTCAAATGTTTGAGACGGACGGCGATTATGTTTGAGAAAGCTCCGGATGCGCCGGTGAAGCGAAAGCTTTCGGCATAGTTTGAAAGCCGCGCCGCGTTTTCGACGTTATTTAAAAAAAAACATTTTCAAGCGGGCAAAAAGTGTTTTCAGAATGCTTTTTGCCTTTCTTTTTAACAGAGACTCGACAACTTTTTACCGAAACTTTTTAAACTTTTT
>DATHBC010000778.1:0-16995 GCA_035296345.1 Pyrinomonadaceae bacterium
GCGAAATTCAAAATTCGCAATTCATAATTTTTCTTAGGACGGACTTTAAAAACTTTTCTGATTGTTACGCAATATTTCAAAAATAGTTTGTAATTTTCCGAAAAAGCATAATCTGACAGACGCGGTTTCGCGGGCAAAGGTTACAAGGATATTTGCAGGCGTCTTTCAATCGGTTGCAGACCTTGCGCCGGAGCTGCAGCCTCTATGACTGTAGCTGCAAAGCTTGCGGCTCGGCATGCAAAGCCCGCTTTACCAGCGGGCGTTTGCCGCTTACCGTCATCATTTACCGCCCGCCGCTGGTTATGCCGCGAAAACAGAAAATTAATGGCGGTAGAATAGGGCGCGTGATAAAATATCAATCAGTTCTCCAAACGCCGTTTTGACGCTTTCCGCTTTAACCGCCAGGAGCGGGAAATTTTTAGAAAAGCCGCGACTTTTCCATTTTCGGGTCATTCCGGCGCGAGATATTTCTATGAAAAAACAGGAAAAAGATTTGGTAAACGCCAGCCGAGAGCTGCCCGGCGAAAATCCCGAAAAGACAACAATTTGCGGCACGGCGAGCTGATTACGGCAATCGAATTGCCGAAATCGAATCTGGCGGCGAAATCTTATTATCTGAAAGTTCGCGACCGCGCTTCTTACGCCTTTGCGCTCGTTTCGGTCGCCGCCGCGCTGGAAGCTGCGGCGGGCAGCAAAATCAGAGAGGCGCGGATTGCTCTGGGCGGCGTGGCGCATAAACCGTGGCGCGCAGCGGAAGCGGAAAAATTTTTAGCGGGCAAAACGGCGACCGAAGAAAATTTCCGGCTCGCCGCCGAAGCCGAAATGCGTCAGGCGAAACCGCTGGAACACAACAAATTCAAAGTGGAGCCAGGCAGGCGCGCGATTGTTCGAGCTTTAAAGCGGGCAATGAACGGTGACAGGATTTAAAGGTTATTGGAGTTTTAGGTTTAATCGCTATCCGCGATGAATATCACAGGATTAAAATGAGCAAGCGAAAAAATGTTGTGGGCGAATCGGTCAGCCGCATCGACGGGATTTTAAAAGTCACCGGCTCGGCGAAATACGCGACCGATTACGCCGTAAAAAATCCGGCGCACGCCGTTATCTTCAAAAGCGCGATTGCCGCCGGGCGAATTCTCGATATTGATACAGGCGAGGCGGAAAAATCTGCGGGCGTGCTCGCCGTCATCACGCACAAAAACGCGCCGAGGCTGAACGCGCAAAGCCCGATTCGCGGCGGCGCAATGCTGCAAAGCGACCGGATAGAATTTCACGGGCAGCATATCGGCGTCGTCGTCGCCGAAACTTTTGAACAGGCGCGTTTTGCCGCGCGTTTAATCAAAGTCAAATACGAAAAAGCGGAAGCGAAAGTGGATTTTGTGAAGCTCGAAAAAGAAGCCGTCAAGCCGAAAGACAAGGAAAGAGACGACGCGTCGCGCGGCGACGCGGAAAAGGCTTTTCAAGCGGCGGAATATAAAATCGACGCGCTTTACGAAACGCCTATCGAGCATCACCAGCCGATGGAGCCGCACGCGACGATTGCCGTCTGGGAAAGCGCCGATAAACTGACGCTTTACAACGGCTCGCAAATCGTGGGCGGCGCGCAGAACGCGGCGGCGCAGACGCTGAATCTCAAGCCGGAAAACGTCCGCGTCGTCACGCCGCACATCGGCGGCGGTTTCGGCGCGAAAGGCGGAATGTGGGGCAATCTGATTCTCGCCGCTCTTGCCGCGAAAGCCGTCAATCGCCCGGTTAAACTCGCGCTGACGCGCCAGCAGATGTTCAATTCCGTCGGCTTGCGCCAGCGGAATCGCCAGCACGTGCGGCTCGCCGCCACGAAAGACGGAAAGCTGACCGCGCTCGTTCATCAAACGACGACGCACGGCGCTATAAACGCGGAGTTTGTCGAGCCGTGCGGCGATTGCTCGAAAATCATGTACGACACGCCGAATTCGCTGATTTCCTACCGCATCGTGCCGATGAACGTGATTGTTCCGACCTTCACGCGCGGACCGGGAAAGGCGACGGGCAGCTTCGCGCTCGAATCGGCGATTGACGAGCTGGCGCACGCGCTGAAAATCGACCCCGTAGAATTTCGCTTGCGTAACGAACCGGCGAAAGACCCTTCGAACGGAAAGCCCTGGTCGTCGCGCAAAACGGTCGAATGTCTCAAAAAAGGCGCGGAAGTTTTCGGCTGGTCGAAACGCAGAATGGAGCCGCGCTCGCTGCGCGAAGGCGAATATTTAATCGGTTACGGCGTCGGCTGCGGAACTTATCCGGCGCGCCAGCGCGACACTTCGGCGATTGTCAAGCTGGTGCGCGGGAGCGGCGATGACGTCCGCGCCGGTCTGGAGCTTGCCGCCAGCGATTTGGGAACGGGAACGCACACGATTCTCGCGCAGACCGCCGCCGACGCGCTCGGTCTGCCGCTCGAAAAAATCGGCGTGAAAATAGGCGATTCGACCTTGCCGCCCGCCGCCGGTTCGGTCGGCTCGGTCGGCGCGGCGAGCTTTGCCAACGCCGTTAACGACGCCTGCGTGAAAGCCGTCGCCGAATTGCGGGCGAAAACGAATCGTCAATGGCTCGCCGCGCCCTCGGTCGGGCAATTGATGGAAGCCGCGAATCTGCGCGAATTTCAAACCGGAGTTGACGCCAAGCCGCCGCAAGAGGCGAGCGATTATTCCGTTCATAGCTTTAACGCGAATTTCTGCGAGGTTTGGGTCAACGATTCGACCGGAATGGTCAGAATTCCGCGTTTCGTCGCCGTGACGGGCGCGGGCAGGATTTTGAATCCGAAAACGTCGCGCTCGCAAATCATCGGCGGCGTTATCTGGGGCATCGGGATGGCGCTGCACGAAGAATCAATTCTCGACCCGCGCTGGGGCAATTTCGTCACGCGCTCGTTTGCCGATTATCACATTCCGGCGAACCTGGACATCGGCGAAATCGAAACCGTTTTTCTTGATGAAGAAGATAAAATCGTCAATAAAATGGGCGTCAAAGGCATCGGCGAGGTCGGCATCGTCGGCGTCGCCGCGGCGGTCGCCAACGCGATTTTCAACGCGACCGGAAAACGCGTCCGCGAATTGCCGATTACGCCCGACAAGCTGCTTTAAAGAGATATGAAAAAGCTTACAAACTTTATTCTATTGGTAGTTTTTACGGCGGTTATCGCCGTTCTCGCGTCGGTGCAGACGGCGCTGGCTTGCACGTGCATGGTGAACGATACGGTCGACAAAGATTTCGTCAAAGTGCCGAACATTGCCGTTTTCAAAGTCCAATCGGTCGAAAAATACGCCGAAGGCGAAAAGGGTTACGGCTACGGCGCAATCAGGCAATCGAAGCTGACGGTCGAAAAGGTTTTTAAAGGAAACCTGAAAGTCGGGCAGGTTTTGACTTTCGCGCAGGGCGGCGGCGGCGACTGCGTCTGGACTTTTGACGAAGAAAGCGTCGGTCAGGAATATCTTTTTTATCTCGGCAGCAAGCCGCTCGACGGGAAATCGTCCGGGCGAGCGATTTCATCCACGACTTTTGGGAATCCTTCGCCGCCGCAAAACGTCTGGACGGCTTCGACCTGCTCGCGTTCCGGTCCGGTCAGACACCGCGCCGGAGATATAAAATATTTCGAAAACATCGCCAAAGCGCGCGGCAAAACGCGGCTTTCGGGAACGCTGCTGCAATATATCCCGGCGGTTACCATTGATGAAGAAGCAAAAAATAATTTACTTTCCGGCTACAGGATTACCGTTAAAGGAAACGGCAAAAATATCGAACTGAAAACCGACGGCGACGGATTTTACGAGATTTACGATTTGCCGCCGGGAAAATATAAAATCACGCCGGAGAAAATCTCGGGTTACAAATTTTTTTGGGGCGAAAGTCAGGACGGCGTCGAGGCTGAAATCAAAGCCGGAAGCCATACCGAGAAAAACTTTACTTTTTCGATTGATAATCGCATCAGCGGCAGGTTTTTTGATGCCCGCGGAAAACCGCTCGAAGATGTTTGCCTGCGCCTGTTGCCGGCGCGCGGAAATCCGCGGCGCGGTTTTTATGAAGCCGACTGCACGGACGAAAACGGCAGATTCGAAATCGAGGAAATTCCCGCCGGAACTTACGTCATAGTCGTCAATGACGACAACGAAATTTCCGCTGACGAGCCGTTCCGTAAATTTTATTACCCGGGCGCGTTGAAACGCGAAGACGCCGCCGAAATTACCATCGGCGCGGGCGATTATCGCGATGATTTTATAATTACCGCGCCGGAAACCGTCGAAGTCATCACAATCAGCGGCGTTTTATTGTTTGAAGGCGGAAAAATCGCCGACAAGGAAAATGCCGAATACGCTTCCATAGAATTTATCGAGGAAAGCGAAGAGAAAAAACCGAAAGATGAGCGTCGCGCTGCATCCCGAACGCAGATTGACGAAAAAGGCAGATTCACCATCAGAATTCTAAAAGGACAGAAAGGAAAACTTTTCGGCACATTATCGACTTTTGTCGGCGAATACGAAAATTGTCCGAAGCTCGATAAGCTGGTTCGCGCTTCCGGCAGGCAGATTTTAGATGTCACAACTCAGGCTGTCGAAATCGACGCGGTCAGCGACCTCAGCGGAATCACACTGAAATTTCCCTTTCCCAGTTGTAAAAAAAGGGAAATCGAGTAGGTGCTTTAAGGTTTTTATAATCGCGCCGCCGCAGAAAAAGAAATCAGGGAAACGACAATTAATTATCCTTTTTATCTCCTTTATCCCTGTAAATTCTTTTTTAATTTCTGCGGTAAATAATATGAGAGAGCTTCAGGAAATTCTTAAAAAAATCTCCGCGCTTCAGCCCGGTGAAAAAGCCGTTTTAGCGACCGTCGTCGATGTTAAAGGCTCAAGCTACCGGCGCGCCGGAGCGCGCATGCTGATCGGCGCGAATGGCGAGACAATCGGCACGGTTTCCGGCGGCTGTCTCGAAGCCGACGTTTTGGAACGCGCGAAAAAAGTTTTGCGGACGGGCGAGCCGGAAGTTTTTACTTACGATACGACCGCCGCGGAAGATTCGGTTTTCAGCCTGAATATGGGCTGTCGCGGCGTCGTTCGCGTTTTGCTCGAAGCGGCGCGCGATAATGCGATTTTCGAATTTTTGCAAATCGGCGCGCGGCAAAGAAAAGCCTGCGCCGTAGCGCACCTGATTGCCAAATCCGAAAGCTTTGCGCTGCCGGTCGGCGCAAAAATTTTCGTCGGCGCGGAAACCGGTTCGAGCGGCGGCGAAATTAATCCGATAATTCAAAACGTCTTCTCGGATGCGGCTGACGCCCTGGCAAATAATCAAAGGTTTTCAAAAATCTACGAAGCCGGTTCCGAGCGGGCGGAATTTTTTATCGAATCGGTTTCGCCGCCGCTTAATCTACTGCTTTTCGGCGCGGGTTATGACGCGATTCCCCTGGCGGATTTTGCCAAAGATTTAGGCTGGCGCGTGACGCTCGTCGACCGTCGCGCGGCGCGGGCGAGCGCGGAAAGATTTCCGCGAGTCGATGAAATCATCATTTCGCGCGCCGAAAATCTGGACGAAAATCTGTTTAAAGACGAAACCAGCGTCGCCGTTCTGATGACGCATAATTACGAAGCCGACCGTGAGATTCTGCATCGCCTGCTCAACTCGTCCTGCCGGTATATCGGCGCTTTAGGTCCGAAAAAGCGCACGGAAAATTTAATCGCGGAGCTGCGGCGGGCGGGAAGAATTTTCGACGAATCAGCTTTAAATCGCTTGTACGCGCCCGTCGGTCTGGACATCGGCGCGGAATCGCCCGAAGAAATCGCGCTGGCAATCGTCGCTGAAATCCGCAGCGTTTTATCCAGCCGCGACGCCGGTTTCCTGCGCTCGCGCGACGGCGGAATTCACTAAAGGCGAAAGGCTCGGGGATAAGGGATAAATAAAGAAGAAATGAAGCGGAAATCAGAATTTCATCCATTATCTTTCGGCACGGTTTTGCTCGCGGGGGGCGCGTCGAATCGTTTGGGGAATTTTTCGAAACAACTGCTGGAATTTCGCGGCAAAACTCTGATTCGCCGCGCGGCGGAAAACGCTCTGGCTTCGGAATGCGGGAAAATCTGTGTCGTTCTGGGCGCAAACGCGCAGAAGATAAAAAGGGAAATCGAGGATTTGCCGGTCGAAATTATCGTCAACGAAAACTGGGCGCGCGGAATGAGCGAGACTTTGAAATGCGGGCTGGAAAAGCTGCTCGACGTCGAGCCGAATCTTTCCGCCGCCGTCGTTCTGCTCGCCGACCAGCCGCTCGTCGACGCGGCGATTATCAATCGTTTGCTCGAAGCTTTTTCAGAAACGCAAAAGCCGATTATCGCCGGCGAATACGACGAAACCGTCGGCGTTCCGGCGATTTTCGCGCGCTCGATGTTTGCCGAATTGATGAATCTGCCGGCAGACGGCGGCGCGAAACGGATAATCAAAAAATACGCCGCTTCCGCCGGAAAAATCTCCGTGCCGGAAGCGGCTTTCGACGTCGATACGCGGGAAGATTACGAAAACCTGCTGAAACTCGAATAAGAAATTTAGCCACAGAGGACACCGAGAGAACACAGAGAGAAGAAAGAAACTTTATCTGTGGACTATTTTTCTTTTTCTCTGTGTCCTCCATGCGCTCTGCGGCTAAATTTTTAAATATTCTTCAAAGCCAGATAGCTCGCCTTGATTGTCTCGTCAAAATCTTCTTTGCTGTGCGCGGCGGAAACGAAACACGCTTCGAATTGCGACGGCGGGAGATAAACGCCGCTTTCCAGCATCCGGTTGAAATAGGCGCTGAACTGTTTCGTGTCGGACGTTTTCGCCGAATCGAAATCGACGACCTTTTCATTCGTAAAAAATAAAGTGAACATCGAGCCGACGCGGTTAAAAGCGTAATCGAGCTTCAATTCGCGAAGGTTATTCTCGATTCCCTCGTATAAATATTCGCACGACGCGGCGAGGTTTTGATAAAATCCCGCGTCCGCTTCAATCGCCTTTAAAGTTTCCAGCCCGGCGGTCATCGCCAGCGGATTTCCAGACAAAGTTCCGGCTTGATAGACCGGTCCGGCGGGCGCGATGAGCTGCATGATTTCCTTTCTTCCGCCGTACGCGCCGACCGGCAGACCGCCGCCGATGATTTTTCCGAACGTCGTCAAATCGGGTTTTACGCCGTAAATTTCCTGCGCGCCGCCTTTAGCCAGGCGAAATCCGGTCATCACCTCGTCGAAAACGAGCAGGATATTCTCCGCCGTGCAAAGCTCGCGCAGGGCGTCGAGAAAATCTTTTTCCGGCGCGACGCAGCCCATATTTCCGGCGACCGGCTCGATAAAAACGGCGGCGATTTCGTTTCTGTTCTGCTCGACCAAATCCTCGACCGATTTTATGTCGTTGTATTTCGCGTTCAGCGTATCTTTCGCCGTCGATTTGGTGACGCCGGGACTGTCCGGAAGCCCGAGCGTGGCGACGCCCGAACCGGCGCGGCTCAGAAATGAATCGCCGTGACCGTGATAACAGCCTTCGAACTTGATGATTTTTTCGCGCCCGGTAAAGCCGCGCGCCAGCCGCATCGCGCTCATCGTCGCTTCCGTGCCGGAATTGACCATGCGCACGATTTCGACGGACGGCACGAATTTTTTGATCAGCCGGGCAAGCTCAATTTCCCTTTCCGAGCTGGCTCCGAAGCTCGTGCCGTCCTGCGCCGCCCGATTGATGGCGTCGATAACGTTTTCCGGCGCGTGACCGAGAATCATCGGTCCCCACGAGCCGATGTAGTCGATAAACTCGTTGCCGTCCACGTCCTGCATTTTCGAGCCTTTCGCCTTTCGGATATAGAGCGGCTCGCGCCCGACGGATTTAAACGCGCGAACCGGCGAATTGACGCCGCCCGGCATATGTTTCTGCGCTTCCGCAAACAATTTACTGCTGGTTGATGTATTCATTTTTATAAAATAATTTATTGTCCACAGATGCACACAGATGAACACAGATTTGTAAGCTGTACTTACGATTTGAAATTTGAAATTTCAAATCCTTTTCTTATCTGTGTTTATCCCTATACATCTGTGGATTATTTTTCTTAAATCAGTTTTGCGGCTTCTTTGGCAAAATACGTAATTATCACGTCCGCTCCGGCGCGTTTTATCGACGTCAAAACTTCCATCATCACTTTTTCGCCGTCGAGCCAGCCTTTTTCTGCCGCCGCTTTTATCATCGAATATTCGCCGCTGACGTTATAGGCGGCGACCGGAATGTTGAAATTGTCTTTGGCGCGGCGAATCAAATCCAGGTAGGAAAGCGCCGGTTTGACCATCACGATGTCCGCGCCTTCCTGGATGTCGAGCGCGATTTCGCGCATCGCTTCGTCGGCGTTTCCCGTGTCCATCTGGTAGGATTTGCGGTCGCCGAACTGCGGCGCGGATTCCGCCGCCTCGCGAAAAGGTCCGTAAAAGGCGGACGCGAATTTTGCCGCATAAGCCATCACGGGCGTTTCGGCGTAACCGTTTTGGTCGAGAATTTTTCGGATTGCGCCGACGCGACCGTCCATCATATCCGACGGCGCGATGATGTCCGCGCCCGATTCGGCGTGCGAAAGCGCCTCTTTTGCCAGCAGTTCCAGCGTCCGGTCGTTCTGCACGTATTCGTTTTCTATCACGCCGCAATGCCCGTGCGAAGTGTATTCGCACAGGCAGACATCCGTGACGACGAGCATTTCGGAAAACTCTTTTTTAACGGCGCGGACGGCTTTTTGAATGATTCCGTCCGCCGCGTACGCGCCCGACCCCGTTTCGTCTTTCGCGTCGGGAATGCCGAAAAGCAGAATCGAATCGACGCCGAGATTTTTGAGTTCTTCGCATTCGCGCAGGATGTTGTCGACCGACATTTGATAATTGCCCGGCATCGAGGAGATTTCCTTTTTAACCTTCTCGCCCTCGACGACGAACAACGGATATATAAAATCTTTTTTTGAGAGAGAAGTTTCCCGGAACATATCGCGCAGCGCGGCATTTTTTCGCAGACGCCGCAGCCGCGTGACGGGAAAATTCGGGTAAATTTGATGATTCATTTTTAAAACAAATATTGTCCACAGATAAATAGGATAAACACAGGTAGGCAAGCCGTGCCTGCAGTTTGAAATTTCAAATCTCAGATTTCAAATCATTGTTTTATCTGTGTTCATCTGTGTTCATCTGTGGACGATTTTTCTTACTCCTTCAAAAAATCTTCAATTTCAGCGGCGGTTCGGGACGCGTTTTTGATGCAGTCGCCGACCGAGATTCCGCGATAAAAATTGCTGCAAAAGAAAATTCCGGCGTTTTGCCGCGTGAAATCTTCGATTGACTCGATAATTTTCTCATAACCGATATTATATTGCGGAATCGCCTTTTCCCATTTTTTTACCTTTGCAAAAACAGGTTCGCCGCTTAAGCCGAGAATCGAATTTAATTCTTCGAGCGCGATTTTTACGAGGCTGTTTTCGTCGTTTTCACCTGCTGTTTCCGCGTTTCGCGCGCCGCCGACAAACGTCGTCAGCAGGTGAAAATCCGCCGGCGCGCGATTCGCGAAAATGACCGAGTTCCAGAGGCTGCCCAGGATTTTTCGCCCTTCGAGCTTCGGAATCAAAAAGCCGAAACCGTCCAAATCGTATTTTATATTTTCCTTTTTAAAAGCCGTGAAAACGACCGCGACCGGCGGGTGATAAATACCGGAAAGCCGTTCGGACAATTCGAAATCCAGGTTTTTTATCAAATCCGCGGCGACGAACGAAGGCGTCGCAATCACGAGGCAGTCAAAGGTTTTCAGATTTACGTCCCGGTCGTTCGTGCGCAGCCTGAATTTCCCGTTCTCCGCTTTTTTTATCTCGAAAGCTTCGACGTTTAATTTAACGCTCTCGCCCAGATTTTCAGCCAGCTTATCGGGCAAAGTCTGCATTCCGTTTTTGAACGAAACGGTGCGCGAAGCGTTTTTCGGCGTTTTCGATTTTTTCTCTTTCGGCGAGAAAATCGCGCCTTTCAAAAGGCTGCCGTAATTTTTTTCCAGTTCGAACAGTTTCGGGAAAGCGGATTTCAGGCTCAGACAATCGGGATTTCCCGCGAAAATTCCCGAAACGAACGGGTCGACCGCGTAATCGACGATTTCCCGCCCCAAACGCCGCGCGAAAAATTCGGAAATCGATTCGTCCGCGCCGGGCGTCGCCGCTTTTGATTTGATAAAAGGTTCTTGCAGAAGGCGCAGTTTAGCGCGCGCGGAAAAGCTTTTATTACCGATTAGACTAAGGATTTTCATCGGCAGAGCCTGAAGCTTCCCGTTTTTTAAAATATATCTTTTTTTCGCGGTCGAACCGGCGTAAGCGATTTGGGAAGTTAAATCCAGCTCGGCGACGAGCTCGAATAAATGCTCTGAGGCGAGCGTGCTGTTCGGTCCCTGCTCAATCAAAAATCCGCCCGAATTCTCGGTTTTGATATTGCCGCCGACCGAATCGTTTTTTTCGAGCAGAACGACGTCGACGCCCCGTTTTTTTAAACGATAAGCCGTGCAAAGCCCGGAAATTCCGCCGCCGATGATGCAGACTCGCTTGTTCATTTAACCGTTTTTGCCAGCCGAAACGGAATTTCCGGCGGCTTTCGCTGACGGCGCAGAAATTTCCAATTTATTAAATACGAGCTGCGCCAGAGCGTCGATGAATTTTTCCGAATAATTCAAGCCTTCCGTCACTTCAAACTGCTCGACGCCCGCCGTTTCCGCCATGTGCCGAAACTCGATGCCGACTTCGAACAGCGTTTCCAGGTGGTCGGAAGCAAACGCAACCGGCACGACGAGCATATTTTTGACATCCTGCGCGGCGAGCGCCGAAATCGTTTCCGGCGTCGAAGGCGTGAGCCATTTTTGCGGTCCGACCTTCGATTGATAGCAAAGGCTGTTAGCCTGCAAAAAATTACCCTGCTCGACGACCGCCGCGACTGTTTTTTTGATGTGTCCGGAATACGGGTCGCCCGCGCGGACGAGCTTCATCGGCGTTCCGTGCGCGCTGAAAAGAATGTGCACGTCGCGTCGCTTCTCAGCGGGAAATTTTTCCAGACCCTGATTGATGCGCTCGACGACGGCGTCGATATACGGCGGGAAATCGTAATAGGATTCGATTAGGCTCCATTCGAGTTTTTGGGGATTTTCTCTCAAAGCGAGCTGTTTTTTCCATTCTTTCACGCTGGATTCGGTCGTCGCTTTGGAATATTGCGGGTAGAGCGGCAGCAGGATTACTTTTTCGACGCCGTCTTTTTCGATTTCGGCGAGCGCTTCCTCCGTCAGCGGATGCCAGTAACGCATTGCCGTGTAAACCTTTGCCGGAATCCGTTCGCTTAATCTTTGCTCTAAAAGACGCGCCTGCCGGAGCGTAAAATCCTTGAGCGGAGATTTGCCGCCGATTTGTTTGTATTGCTCCTGAATGCGCGGGTGGCGTTTTGATGAAATCAGTTTCGCGAGTCTTTTTCTGAACAGAAAGCTCAAAGGAAAGTCGATAATGTCCGGGTCGTTGAAAAGATTGAACAGAAACGGCTCGACCGCTTCGAGCGAATCAGGTCCGCCGAGATTTAATAAAACTACGCCGATTTTTTCCTGCATATTTTCTAAAGTGATAAGTGATAAGTGATGGGTGATAAGAAAGAAAATTCTTATTTTCCCTATCACCCATCACTTATCAACGGCTTAAACCGTCTTTGAGAAAACGGGTTTTTCCCGCATCATTTTCTCCAGATACGCATCGAAACACATCGCCACGTTGCGGATAATCAAAATTCCCGAACCGACGATTTTGATTTTGTCAGTATCGTTTTCCAAAAGTCCTTCGCGCAAAAATACGTCTAATTTTTTGATGTCCGAGGCGAAATAATCTTCAAAATCAATGCCGAATTTCGCTTCGACGTCGCGCTTGTCGATTTCCAGGTGACACATCAACTGCATAATCGTTTCCTTGCGGATGTGGTCGTCGGGCGTCATACGATAGCCGACATTGGTCGCCGCCTCGCCCGATTCGACTCTCTTGTAATAATCCTTCAAGTTCTTTAGATTCTGCGCGTAGATGTTTTGAAACTGGCTGATTGCCGACAGCCCGAAGGCGTAAACGTCGCAGCCGGCTTTGGTCGAATAGCCTTGAAAATTGCGGTAAAGCGTGTTGTTTTTCTGCGCGATTGCCAGTTCGTCCGTCGGTTTGGCGAAATGGTCTAAACCGATGTATTCATAACCCGCGCCGAGCAATTTTTCAATCGTCATTTTGAAAATACTCAGCCGCTCGTCGGGCGCTGGGATAGCTTCCGCCGGAATGACGTTTTGATGTTTTTTGAGCCACGGCACGTGCGCGTAATTGAAAACGGCGATGCGGTTCGGCGAAACGTCTATGATTTTTTCAACCGTTTCGCGAAAAGACGCGAGCGTCTGAAAGGGCAGCCCGTAAATCAAATCCAGATTGATGCTTTCGAATCCGAGCTGGCGCGCCCAGCGGACGGCATCGCGCGTGATTTCTTCCGACTGGATGCGGTTAATCGCCTGCTGCACGCGCGGGTTAAAATCCTGCACGCCCATGCTGACGCGATTAAAACCCGCCGCCCGAAAAGCCTCGACGTGCTCGAAAGTCAGCCCGCGCGGGTCGATTTCGATGCTCGCTTCGATGTCGTCGGCAAAATCGAATCTGTTTTTGATAAACTCGCCGACATCGCGGATTTCTTCGGGAAAAAGATACGAGGGCGTGCCGCCGCCCCAGTGCATCTGCGCGATTCGCCGCCGCCGGGAAACGAGCGGCGCGATTTGCTCGATTTCCTTTTTTAAATATTCGTTATATTCGCGAATCATCCCGCGATTGCGCGAAACCATCATATTGCAGCCGCAAAAATAGCAGAGCGATTCGCAGAAAGGAAAGTGAAAATACAGCGAAATCTCGCCGGCGTTCGCCGCGTCGGAATTGGTGTCGATTATCTCGTTGCGGAAATCTTCCGCCGTAAAATCGGGCGAAAAAACCGGCGCGGTCGGATACGAAGTGTAACGCGGTCCCGGCTGGTTAAACTTTTTGAGGACGTCGATGTCGATTTCTTTAAAATTATTCATTTTTCCAAAACAGAAAATTTAACCGCAGAGAGCACAGAGCATAGAGAGGAAATTCAAACAGGATTTACAGGATGAGCAGGATAAAAAAGAAAGTTCGACGTTCATAGTTTTAAATTATCCTGCTCATCCTGTAAATCCTGTTAAAATCCGTGTTTATCTGTGTAAACCTAAGATTTCATTTTCTCAATCCGCGTCATTCGCCGTTTGCGCGATTTCCCGTTCGTGATATTCGATGCTTAATTCCTTGACGCAGTTCACCAGATAGCGCGCGTTTTCGACCGGCGTCTGCGGCAGAATGCCGTGTCCGAGATTGAAAACGTGTCCCGCGCCGCGCCCGAATCTCCGCAAAATCCGCGCGGTTTCCTCTTTGATTTTTTCCTGCGGCGCAAATAACATGCACGGGTCGAGGTTGCCCTGAATCGCTTTTTTATCGCCAATCTCCTCGCGCACGTCGCCAATATCTTTTGTCCAGTCAATGCCCAGAGCGTCGCATTTCAAATCAGCCAGCTCGCGCATCCGGGCGACGCCCTTGGCGAAAACAATCACGGGCGCGCCGTTCGTTTCCAGCCGTTCGCAAATGTATCGAATATAACGGAGCGAAAATTCCTCGAAATCCGCCGGCGATAAGATTCCAGCCCACGTATCGAAAATCTGCACGGCATCGCAGCCCGCGCGGATTTTCGCGTTCAGATAATCGATTACCGCGTCGGCGAGCTTTTGTAAAAGCGCGTGCGCCGCCTGGGGCTCGTTGTAAATAAAGCTTTTGGCGACATCGAAGTTTTTCGAGCCCTTGCCTTCGACCATATAAGTCGCCAGCGTCCACGGCGCGCCCGAAAAGCCGATTAAAGGAACGCGACCCGCGAGTTTTTCCTTCGTCATCTTTATCGCGTCCATCACGTAATTCAGCCGTTCGGTCACGCCTTCGGTTTCGAGCGAATCTATCTCGTCGCGGCTGCGCAGCGGACTGTCGAAAACCGGACCTTTCGTTTCGACGATTTCCAGACGCATTCCCATCGCTTCGGGAATGACGAGAATGTCGGAAAACAGGATTGCCGCGTCGACGCCGATAATATCGACGGGCTGGACGGTGACTTCGCTGGCAAGCTCCGGCGTTTTGCAAAGCGTTAAAAAATCGCTCTTTTCGCGAATCGCGCGGTATTCGGGCAGGTAGCGACCCGCCTGCCGCATAATCCAAATCGGAGTTCGCTCGGTCGCCTGCCGCTTGCAGGCTTTGATAAAAATAGAATCTTTATTGTTCAATGCTTCTTCTTATATACTCGCTCAGTCCGGCGGCAAAATATCCGAGATTCGCTTTCGGAGAAACGAATTTAACTTTCAAATTTTTCGCGGCGGCGCAGCTCGCCGTCGTCCTGCCGATGGCGGCGATTTTTATTTCGCTCGCCGGCGGCAGCGGCGAAATATCGCCGAACGTTTTCAGAAAACTTTCGATTCCCGAAGGGCTGAAAAAACAAATCCAGTCAATTCGGGCGCGCCGCAGCTTTTCGCGGATTTGGGCAATTAAATTTTCCTCGACCGAATCCCGGACGGTGCGATAAACGACGACTTCGTCAACCTGCGCCGCCGTGCCGCTTAAAAGCTCCGGAATCGCCCGCAGGCTTTTGTCTCCGCGAAAGAAAAGAAATTTTTTACCGGCAAACTCGCTTTTCCGCGGGAAAGAATTTATAAATTCTTCCGCCGTATTCGCCTCCGCGCCGGAAACGGTTTCAAAGCCCGCCGCTTCAAACAACGCTTTTGTTCTGCCGCCGAGCGCGTAAATTTTTCCGCCGAAGCCGCCCGCCTTGTTTTCAAAATTCCGCAAAAAAACTTCCGCCGCTTTCGGGCTGGTGAAAAACAAGCCGTCGTATTTTTCCGGCTCGCGGAGCTTTTCCTTCAACTCGCTTAAATCTTCGACCGGAACGGTTCGAATGACCGGAAAATTTATAACTTCGAATCCGGCGTCTTTCAGCCGCGAGCTGAACTCGTCAAATTCGCGGGCGACTAAAATCAGCGGCGCTCGTTTCAAATCACCGCTTCCTTTGTTTTTTCAACCGTCTGCCGCGTCTCGTCCAGCAATTTATCCGCGCCTCGCGCGATTAAATTTTCCGCCAGTTGTTTGCCGAGCGCGGCGGCGTTTTCCTTTTCGCCGGAAATCGCGTCGCGCAGGTTCACGCTTCCGTTCAGGCTGCCAGCCATTCCTTCCAGATGGATTTTATCATCTTTTAGAAAGGCGTACGCGCCGATTGGAACCTGGCAGCCGCCTTCCAGCCGGCGCAGAAAGCTTCTTTCCGCCGTGACGCAGATTTGCGCGGCTTCGTCATTTAAAGGGCGCAGCAGTTTTTTTAATTCGGCGTCGCCCGCGCGGATTTCGACGCCCATCGCGCCCTGGCTGACCGCCGGGAGCATAATCTCGAAAGGAATTATTTGTTTGACGTGCGCGTCCAAGCCGAGGCGATGAACGCCCGCAAAGGCGAGAATCATCGCGTCCAAATCCGATTCTTCAAACTTTTTCAGCCGCGTCGGCACGTTTCCGCGAATTTCGAAAATCCGCAAATCGGGACGGTAATTCAAAAGCTGGCTCTTGCGGCGCAGGCTGCCGGTCGCCACGCGCGCGCCTCGCGGCAAATCGTCTATGCCCGCCGCGTTTTTCGCAATCAAAACGTCGTTCGGCGTCTCTCGCGCCGACACCGCGCCAATCTCCAAGCCTTCGGGCTGGACGGTTTGCAAATCTTTCAGGCTGTGGACGGCGAGGTCGATTTCGCCGTTTAAAAGCGCGGTTTCAATCTGCCGCGTAAACAAGCCCTTATCGCCGATTTTCGCCAGCGCGACGTCCAGAAGCCGGTCGCCCGTGGTTTTGATGATTTTGATTTCGAGATTGAGCGCGGGAAAAAATTCTTCGAGCTTCGCCTTGACGAAATTCGTCTGCCAGAGCGCCAGCTCGCTGCCGCGCGAGCCGATAATCAGATTGCGTTTACTGCTGCTGCTACGCATCTGAAACCTCGAAAGACGCGCGTTTCATCAGTTGAAGCTTTTCGACCAGTTCGACGTGATTTCGCAAATCGTCCTTATAGCTGCCGCCGTCGCGCATCGCCAGTTTGTGCAGGTCGGAGACGTTGCGGACGAGAAACTGTTTGATTTTCAGGATTTCCGCGACCGTCGATTTATCGGGCTTGGTATGCGTTTTTTGAAAAACGGGCATTAAAGACAGCGAATAATACCACATCAGAAAATCGCCCATTTCCTTTGAAATCAGCTTTTTGACGTGCGGCAAATCGCGCATGCGCTTCTCGAAATTGCGGTCGACAATCGCGTGCAAATCGTCGATGTTTTTCAAAACGACGTTCGGGTTTTCGTCGGCGACCGACGGCTCGATGTCGCGCGGCACGGCGATGTCAATCAGAAGAATTTTATTAAACTGGTGATTGAAGTCTTCGGCGTATAAAACGGGGTCGTGCGAGCCGGTCGAGCTGATGACGATGTCGGTCGCGTTCAAATAATTTTTGAAACAGTCGAAATCGATAATCTCGCTCCGGAAATGATAATTTCTGCCCAGATTTTCCAGCAGCTCGGCGGCGCGTGCGCGCGTGCGGTTGGTGATAAAAATTTTGCCGACCTGTCTTTTGATAAGACATTCGGCGGTCAATTTGGCGGTTTCGCCCGCGCCGATTATCAAAACCGATTTGTCTTTTAAGGAATGAAAAGTTTCCCGCGCCAGCTCGACCGCCGCCGAGCTGATGGAAATCGCGCCTTTGTGAATCGAAGTTTCCGTGTAGGTTTTTTTCCCGATTTTAAAAGCGCGCTGCGTTAACTGGTTGAGAACTTTTCCGGTCGACGCGCTGTCTCTGGCGACCGAATAAGCGTTTCTTAATTGCTGCAAAATCTGCGTGTCGCCGATGATTT
>DATHBC010000779.1:0-2488 GCA_035296345.1 Pyrinomonadaceae bacterium
GAAAAGTTCCGGCTCCTCGCCTTCGCGCTGCACGTAAAGCGAGGCGAAATTCGCTTTTCCGCCGCCGTCAATCAATAAAGTCTCGCCCGTCGGCATTGTAATCAAAGCCGCGTCGCCCTGCCCGACGTCAAGAAAATCAATGCGCAGCCTGCCGTCCGGCTGCGGCGCGCTGAACGGGTGAAAAATTATCAGCAAAAGAAAAACCAACAATATGGCGAAGGAATAACGGACTTTGGACTTCAGACTTTGGACTTTGGACTCAAGAGAAAATGGTTTCCATCGGTGAATCAGATAAGTCAGAGCGACGAGCGGCACGAAATACAAAAGATAAATCACGCGCATCGAGCCGGAATAATGCGGCAGACGAAAAGAAGCCCAGCCGTTTTCGACGAGCAAATCAGCCGCGTGAATCATCAACCAATTCGAAATCTCGGTGATTAAAATCAAAGGCGCGGCTAGAGTCGTGCTGATTTGCGCGGCAAAAATCGCCAGAATCGCGACGATGCTTTCAAACGCCATCAGCAGACCGACCCAGACGTTGAGAAAAATTCCGATAATGGAAATCCGGTGAAAATAAATTACCAGAAACGGGATGAGCCACGCCTGCACCAGGAGCGAGACGAGAATCGTCTCAAAAACATATCGCAAAACCTTTTGCAGTTTTTTTCGCTCCAATTTCTCAGCCAGAGGCGTTTTGAAAAGGCGACAGCTCCAGACCGAACGCTCCTGCTCGCGCCGCCAGTTTTCCTCGCTCCAGTAAAGGGCTTCGCAAAATGTTTTGAGGTTTCTCGAGCAATCCGGCGGAACCGGCGTTTCCGCCGAAGGCTGCCATTCGCCGATGGCGCGAATTTTTTCCAAAAGCGGAAAAGCCGTGGCGACAATGGCGGCAACGCAGGCGAAAGTCAGTTGAAACGACTGGTCGAAAAGGTCTGAAGGTCGCCGGATTAAAAGCAGCAAAGCCGACATTCCGAGCGCGTTCAAAAGGCTGCTCTGCCGGAAAATCACTTCGGCGAAAAGCAGAATCGTAAACATTTCGGCGGCGCGCACGACCGGAGCTTCCGCTCCGACCGCCAGCGAATAAGTCCACAAAAGCAAAGACGCCAGCAAAAACTGCAGCAGCCGGCTGCGCGTAAAAAGCCGCAAAATCCAGACGATCAGCATTCCGATAAAGGTAATCTGCAAGCCGCTGATAACCAGAACGTGAAAAGTTCCGCCTTCGCGAAAGCGTTCGGCAGTCGCTTTGTCCAGATGATAACGATTACCCAAAAGCGAAGCGACGAGGACGCCCGAAGTCTGCGCGGAAAAATGTTTTTTGAATTCGTCGATTAAATTCCGGCGCTGCTCGTAAACGAAAGCGAGCGGCGGAAAGTGGGCGGTTTCGCCCTGATTTTCGATTAACAGCGGGCTTTTAATAATCGCGACGGCGTCGATTTCCTTTTGGTCGAGAATTTCCTTTTGCGGCGTCACGCCCGGATTTCGGAATTTTTCCTCGCGCTTAAGCTCGCAGGCGACGCGCAGCCGCGCCCCGTGGCTTAATTGTAAATGCTCATATTCGGCGGCGATTTGTTTATCGGCGGCAACCGGCGCGAAAAGCCGGACGGTTCCCGAAACCGTTGTTTCGCCGCCTTTATAAACGGCGCTTTGCGCTTTCAATTCCAGAAAAAATCCGCCGACCGCCGGTTCCGGCTTGCCCTGCAAAATTCCGTCTATCTCGACGGGGTCGCCGGAAATGAAAATCTGATTGTCGTAAAGATTTTTCAGTCGGTTCGGCGCGAGCGAAGATTTTTCCGTCTGAAAACAGAAAGCGCCCGCGGCGATAAATGAAAGCATCAGAAACAGTACGCCGAATTTTTGCCTGATAAAAATCAACGTGAGAATTGCGGAAACCAGACAAATGAAAAGATAAATCCGCCACGTGCCCTGCCATAAATTTTCGAGCAGGATTCCGCACGCGAAACAAAGCGAGAGCCAAGCCAGAGGATAGAGCGTAAAATTTGCCGCAGAAGTTTTTAAAGGCTTTCGTGTCATGGGCAATGCGCCTTTAAGAAAAAGTTTTCGCTTTAAGTTATCACAAACTTATTCGATTTTGACAAAATTTCTTATCTCGCGAAATTTTTTATCGCTTATTCCCCTGACTAAAATCAAATGCTCGGCGCGGCGAAACTTTCCGTATTTTTCGCGATGCTCGACGATTCTGCGAGCCGTTTCCGTGCCGATGTAAGGAAGTTTTTCCAGCTCTTCAGCCGTCGCGGTGTTCAGATTAACGGCGTTTTCGGAGATTTCAGATTTATTTTCGACTGTTTCCGGCAAATTTCTTACCTCGTGCCGGCAAGCGCCCGACAAAAGCAGGCAAAATGCCGGCAGGACTAAATGCCGTTTATTAAGAAGTAAAACGGAAATGTTGAAATAAAGAGACTTAATTTTTCGTATGTATGATTGCATACGTTATGTGCAAAATGCTAAAAGTCGTTTGAAAATCAACAATTAA
>DATHBC010000780.1:0-5708 GCA_035296345.1 Pyrinomonadaceae bacterium
ACCGGAAAAGCGGCGGAAGGTGAAGATTTGAAAGGCGAATCGCCGCTGCGCGAAGATGTCGTCGGTGATAACGTCAAAGCCGAAACGCCCGTTACGGCTGCGGCGGAAGAAAACCACGACCAGGCGATTGCCAAACCGACCGCGAAACTTGTTGCTCAGGACGAACCGGAAAAAAACTCTCCGCCGCCGCCGCTGCCGCGAACGGAAACGAAATTAAAATCCGCCGCGTCGCTCCGGCGCAGCGGGCGCGCTCCGGTGCAGAAGAAAACCGTCGAGGTCGTCTGGGACGAGCCGGAAAGCGCGCCGAACGTCTGGTTTCTCGTCGTCGCCTTTGTGCTGGTGCTTTTCGCGGTCGGAGTTTTGCTGGCGATGTTATATATTAGATAAAAAATCAGGTTTAAAGAAATTTATGGAAGCACTCGGAATGGTCGAATGTATGGGCTTGGTGGCGATGATTGAAGCCGCCGACGCGATGGTCAAAGCGGCAAACGTCCGTCTGGTCGGTTACGAAAAAGTCGACGCCGGGCTGGTGACGGCAATCGTGCGCGGCGAGGTCGGCGCAGTTCGCGCGGCGGTCGACGCGGGCGCGGCGGCGGCGCGCAGGGTCGGAACGGTGACGGCGGTTCACGTTATCCCGCGCCCGCATTCCGAGGTCGCCGACGGCATTCCGGTCATCGAAACCGGCGCGACGACGCGCAAAAAGATTTCCGGCTCGGTTCCCGAAAAATAATGTAGGCGAAATGAAGCCGCTTGTGTATAATCCAATCTCACCTTTATCGAACAAGCCGGCTTTATCAATCTACATTAAAGAGAGGAACAAGTTGTGAATTCAACTTCAGATACGCACTTCAATATCTATCGGTTTTTCAAAGCCGGTGAATTTAACTTTAAACAATCCATAAAATCGGGCTGTAATTTAGCGGCTAATAAAACGTCTCTTATAAGTTTGATTTTTCTTACGGCGATGGTTTTCGGATTTTCGGCGATTACCGTAAAGGCGCAATCGGGAGAAAACTCGATTCCGCCTGTCTGCGAGCAAGATCCGGTTCCTAATCGGATTTTTTGGGAAAATTACTGTATCGGCGGCGGAACGAGCGCGTGGGATATTCAACTTGCCAACGGCTCTTATAACCACGAAATCGGAGGTTACGCTTCAAAGACGAGCGTTAATGTCGAAGAGCCGATAGGTTTCCATGTTAGAGTCAAAACGGCGGGACTTTTTAAAATCGAGATTTACCGGATGGGCTGGTATCAGGGCAAGGGCAGCCGGTTGATACATACGTCGCCGGAATTGTAAGGGCAGTATTATGATTTTTCCCCAGCCGACCAAATCACAGGCTTAATTGAATGTAACTGGGTGCAGAGTTATAGCTGGACGCCGCCCGCCGGAACGGTCAGCGGATTTTTTATCGCCAAACTGACGAAACTATCAGGTGGTGACATCGGAAAGCAGAGTTATATGATCTTTGTCGTCCGCGATGACAGTCGCACGTCGGATTTTCTTTTCCAGTCAGCCGTGACCACTTATCAGGCTTACAATACTTATCCGGGACCGATACCGGATACTACCGGCTGGCGGACAGGAAGAAGCCTGTATCCGGTTGCTTACGGTAATACGCTCCCCGGTTCTTTTCCAGGTCAATCTGCTGAAGACAGACAAGGGCGGGAAGTTTCCTTCAATCGCCCGTATTTTGAGGCAACAAATCCTACAGAGCCTGAGGCGAAAGCCATCTACAGTTCGGCGGGACAGTTTTTCGAGTTTGAATACAATATGGTGCGGTGGATGGAAAGAGAAGGCTACGACGTAACTTACCAAACCGATATTGACACGCACGAGCTGCCGGCTACGCTCGCTCCGGGAAAACATAAAGCATTTTTATCGGTCGGACATGACGAATACTGGACTTGGAAAATGCGCAGGAATGTCGAGGTGGCGCGTGACGATCCAGACAATCCGACGCATCTCGCGTTTTTCGGCGGAAATACCGCCCAATGGCAGATTCGCCTGAAGCCCAGCTCTTCAACCTCCATTCCGGCAAACGCGGATAACCGGACAATCATCTGTTACAAACAGCATTGGAGAGACCTTGGCACTACTCCCGGAGTCGGCGACCCCAACTTTAAAAACAACGCTCTGGGCGTCATGAATGATAATTACACAATCACGACTGTCTGGCGCGATAACCAAAATACGGATGTGACCGGCTGTACTAATGATCCGTCGCCGGATTGTAATTGTCCGAGCGGAACTCCGAATTGCACGAGAAAGCCGGAAGATGAGCTAATCGGCGTGATGACAAAGTTGAACAATCGGATTACAGGCATCTTCAATTTTAACATCGACTCGCTAACCTGCCCGCCGTGGATAAAAAGCGGAATTCCCAATACTATGCTGACTCTTGAAAACCTCGTCGGCTATGAAGCCGACACCTTCTTCAACAACTATGGACGAAATGTGCGAATTGTCAGCAGAGTATTACTACAAGCTTCGCCTCCTGTTGAATCCAATGCCGTGTTTTTTAAGGTCAATCAAGCGAAGGTGTTTGCGATAGGCTCGACGCACTGGTCAAACGGCGTGGACGATTTCGGGCAAACCGAGGCTTATCGTTTTCGCATCTGGAAACCGCTTCGTTACAATGTAAACGCGGTGATTCTGACCCGAAACGTGTTGAACTGTTTTAACGGGACCAATATGGAGCGTTGCGATTAGTTAAATAAAATGTCAGGATGCAATAGAACCCCTTTTGCATCCTGACATTTTGAGGTTTTAGAAATGAACGCGAAGAAATATTTAAGTAAAATCACTCTGCTTAACTCAATTCTAATTATTCTCTGTTTATCAACGACACTGTTTGCCGCGCCGACGGATTTCGACGGCGACGGGAAAACGGATTTTGCTATCGTTCGGTACAATGCTGACGGTGCTTTGACGTGGTATATCCTGCAAAGTCGAGACGGTTTTCGCGCTAATGATTGGGGCAGAGACACCGGGACTGGCGTCTATGACATACCACTTGTGATCGGCGATTACGACGGCGACGGACGGCTAGACCTTGCCGTTTACCGGACTGATCTGCAAGGCGGTAATCCCGCGTACTGGTATGTTTTGAAAAGCCGCGACAATACGATGCTCGTCGCTCAGTGGGGCTTGACTCGTTCTGATGACCTTGTACAGGCGGATTACGACGGCGACGGGAAAACGGATTTCGCTGTTTACCGTAATAGCTGGTGGTATGTGATGAGAAGCCGCGACGGATTTCTTGCCGAAAAATTCGGTTTGGAAAATGCGGACAGACCGTTATGGGGCAACGATTACGATGGCGACGGAAAGGCAGATTTAGCCGTCATCAGGCGCGCGCCCGTGACGGGCAATCCTGTTCCGACCACAATGTATATTCGCTTGAGCGGCAACGGAAATTGGCAGGCTTACAATGTCGGCGACGCCAGATTTACTTCGATTGTGTCGGGCGATTACGACGGCGACGGAAAATCTGATGTCGCGATTTGGCAAAACCAGCAGTGGTATTGGATTAGAAGCTCTGACGGTCGGCTCGGCGGCGTCTCATTCGGACAGCCGGGCGACGTTCCGATTCCCGGCGATTACGACGGCGACGGAAAAACCGACGCGGCAGTTATTAGGAGAGAAGGAGTTAAATATTATTACTATATTCTGCAAAGCCGAGACGGATTCAAAGCGGTGCAATGGGGAAGCACGAATACAGATGCCCCTATCCCTACTCCCTGGCTGCCGTCTGTAGGCTTTTAATTGTGTTCTCTGATTATCAAGTCAATCAGGCAAAAGTAAAAAGCGGAACGAGAAATCAATCTCGTTCCGCTTTTTACTTTTTAACTTCAAATTATCGGTTATTCGGTTTCGATTGATTCGTCGTTTGCAGGGTCGGCTTCGCGCCGGCGGGAGTATCGGTATTGGCGGTTCTGCCCGTGCGCGTGATGGCGATTCGCTTTTGTTTGTTCGGTCCGTCATCGACGACGACGCGGATGTTTTTGAAACGACCGTCCGCGGATTCGTCCGACGGGTAATAGCTGATCAGATACTGCGTTCTCAGCTCGGAAGCGATGTCTCTGGCAATCGTATCCAGCTCGCCGATTGCCTGCGGAAAATATGCTTTGCCGCCGGTTTCTTCCGCCAGCCGCCTTAAAAACGCTTCGGATTTGGCTTTCGGGCTTTTCGTAATAAAACCGCCTTCCTTACTCAAATCGGTCGTAAACCCGATGGCGTAAATCTGTACGTCGGATTCGCGCAGCAGCTCGAAAAGCTGCTGTTCGTTGTAATAGCTGTCGCGGTCTTCGCCGTCGGAAACGAGAATCAGCGCGCGGCGTTTCTTTTCGTTCGGGTTGCGGGTTTTTTCGTAGGAATCGACTTTTTCCGCCGCAAGATAGACGGCGTCGATAATCGCCGTCTGCCCGCCTTCGATAAAAAGATTGTCAAGAGCTTCGTTGACGTCGGTTTTATTCGGCGTAAAATCCTGCACGACTTCGATTTTATCGGAGCTGACAAAACGCACGACGCTCGTTTCGTCGCCCGGTCGGTTTGTGTTGACGATGACTTTGCTGGCGTCAATCACCTTGTCGAGCTGGTGGCGGAGCGAGCCGGAATTGTCGATGACGAGCGCGTAGTTGGTCGGAACCTCGGCTTTCGTAAAGCTGTCGATTTGCTGCAAAACATTGTCTTCGTAAACCTTCACTTCGCCTTTCAGCACATTGCCTATCGGGCGATTGTTGCGGTCGACGATGCGGACGTTGAGGTTGACCAGCTCGGTCTTAACGGTGATGATGCCGCCGTCTTCCTCGATGGTCGGCGACGGTTGCGGCGTCGCGTTTGTTTTCGGCGTCGGCGTCGCGGTGCGCACGCCGCTTGAGGTTTGCGCCTGCGTCTTCGGGTCGGTGAGAAAGGCGAAAGCCGCCGCTAAAATCAAACCGAAGACGACCAGCAGAAGAATATTCGTCGTTTTTCTATTCATTTAATTTCCAATCCGTTTCGTTCGATAACGTTAATTAATTGTCAGGCGTGTTGGGCGTGGCGTAATAGCCTTCACGACTGCGAACAATTAGACGCGGCAAACCGCGCGGAGGTTTGACCTTAACTTTCACCTTGCGCCATTTTCCGTTGAGCGCGAAATCCTTCGGCGTGTAGCCGATTGAATATTGATGACGCAGCTCGAGCGCGATGCGCTCGAAAATCTCGTCCATCTCGACGTTTGTCTGCGGATAAAAAGCTTTGCCGCCCGTCGCGCCCGTCAGCTCGTCCAGAAAAGCCTGCCCCTGCATGCCGAGCGCGCTGGAAGCGTCGCCGCCGTCGATGATTCCGACCGCGTAAACCGTGACGTCCGATTCCTTCATCTGGCGCAGCACTTCGCGAAAATTATAGCGCGAGCTGTTGTCCTGCCCGTCGCTGATAATCAACATCGCTTTTTTCTGATGCGCGCCGCGCGTGACGCGCTCGATGCCCAGGTAGCAGGCGTCGTAAAGCGCGGTGTTGTGTTTCGGCTGCACGAGCGTCAGCTTTTCCAGAACCGCTTCGCCGTCGCGCGTGCGGTCGAGCAGAAGCTGAGCGCGGTTATTAAAGGCAATCAGAAAATATTCGTCCGACGGATGGCTCGTGCCGATGAATCGTTCGAGAGCCTTGCGCGCCTTGCCGATTTTTTCGCCGCTCATCGAACCGGAAACGTCGAACAAAATGCCGACCG